>NZ_CP014945.1:2120706-2423664 GCF_001606025.1 Psychrobacter alimentarius
ATGGTTTTACTTCTGATCCTTTTCAAGCCCATCCTTTCGATTCCGACACTTTCACAGCTCAAAGCACCAGCGCCATTACTGATGCCTATGCCCTAGCACACAATATTGTCTTGCCAACAATAACTGACCATAGCGGATACGATTTTTTGCCTTATAGACAGCTCATTACCCAGCTGCCTATTGCACTATCTACTCAAATCAGCCAAGCCATACAGCTATTGCGTTGGCAAGAAGATACACAGTTTTGTAGTCGCTGTGCCACGCCTGCCGTTCATACTAAAACGGACGAACGCGCGATGGTCTGTCCCGTATGTCAGTTGCGCCAGTATCCTCGTGTCCAGCCATGTGTCATCACTGCCATCACTCGTCCCAATCCGAAAACGGGAGAAATGCAAATCTTACTGGCACAGCATCGACGCCATGGCGTGCAAAAGCAGCCAGCCATGTATGGTTTGATTGCTGGCTTCGTCGAAGTAGGTGAAAGTTTGGAGCATGCCGTGGTACGCGAAGTCGCAGAAGAGGTAAATATCAGTGTGACCAATATAAGCTACGTAAGCAGTCAGCCTTGGCCGTTTCCTTCTAACTTAATGCTTGGTTTTAAAGCCACTTATGCAGAGGGTGATATCGTTATTCAAGAAGAAGAGCTGACCCACGCAGATTTTTTTGATATTTCAAACCTGCCCCAAATTCCTTTTAAAGGCAGTATTGCTTATGAGTTGATTGCACTGGTCGCTCATGAACAAGGCGTGAGCTTATAAGCGTTTGGTTTATCTATCTCACTTAAACAGTGGCTTTTCGGCTTGCCAAACGCGCCTGTTGCCATTTGAACAGTCTGGGTATTAGTAATCCAGCGATGACAATCATCATACCGACCAACTGTAAAATTGTGACTTGCTGACCGTAAGCGAATGCAGTCAGCGCTGCAAAAACGGGCACAAAATTAAAGAATAAAGACGCATTGGCAGCACCAAGTTGTTTCACGCCAGAAATCCACAACAGGTAACCGCCAACCGTGCCAAAGACCCCAATAAATATCAAATCAACAAGAACGCCACGACTGATCACTAGGCTTTCTTGTATTGGGTGCACCTCTGCACTAAACAGTACCATCAGCGAGATGACGCCCAGACCTGACAGCATACCAACCAAGGTATAAGGAATCATTGGCATCCAGCGGCTAATGCCTTGGGTCAGATAAGTATACAGACTCCAGCACAGCATGCCCAAAAAGATCATTTGATCGCCGTGATTAAACTCAAACCCCAATAGTTTGGCAAATGCGCCATCGGTCAGTACCAGTAGCACTCCAGAGAGACAAACCACCAAACTAAACAGCGCGCCCTTGGTAGGAAACTGACGCTGCGCCACAGAACCAATCAAGGACGTTACTAGTGGGCTGAGGGCCATAATCAACGCACCATTATTAGCATTGGTCTGAGCCAAGCCTGTGAACAGACCCAGATTTAAGCCACCAACACCAATGATGGACACACCAATTGCCCACACCCACTGTTTTGGCGTGAGATTCGGCATTGGCATGTGCTTATATTTTGCATAAAGGTACAGACACACAGCGGCAATGCTAAAGCGCCACATGACTAAGGTTAAGGCATTGACCTCTCCCAAAGCATGTTTGCCAACAGGGAAACTTGCACCCCAAAAAAACGTGCACAGTAACAGACATAGTACGGCATTGGTATTCGCGGAACGGCTCATATTACATCCAAAAACTTGCGAAAAGATAACCACCAGTGTATATATTTTAAATACGGTATAAACAAGCAATAACGAGAGCATAGATTCCGAATATGAAATTTAACTACTCCCTCGATGACATGCGCAGCTTTTGCGCCGTTGTCAGATACGGCAGCTTTCGTCAAGCCTCTGTCATGCTAGATATGCCGCTATCAACATTGAGCCGCCGCGTTGCCAAATTAGAATCCGATCTGGCACTCAGATTACTCAATCGTGATGCGCATCGCGTACAGCTAACCCATGCAGGACAACAGTATTATAAAAGTAGCGCCCATCTGTTTGACGAATTAGAAAACGTCGCGGTTTGCTTATTACAAGATAAAAACCAAGCCAAAGGTACGATTAGAATCAGTGCCCCTGTCAACTTTGGCAGCGATATTTTGGCACCCTATTTCAATGCCTTTTTAAAGCAATATCCAGATATCCATTTGGATTTGCGACTATCCAATCAAACCATTGATATAGAAGCACAGGCCATTGATATCGCTTTTCGCATCGGTGAGCACAGTGCTGATCATTGGATTGGACGACAGCTGACCAATATTCGCTTTATGATTTGTGCCTCAAGTAATACCAATATCTCTGCTATTCACGTACCCAGCGATTTGACAGGCTACCCTACCGTATTGTGTACGCCTATGTCGACTTGGCATCTGCAACATCGCACAACAGGTGAGGTACAAGCACACCAGCCAATGCACAATGTCCGTCTAAAGGTCGATAACATCAGCTTGTTGACAAGGGCTATCGCAGACGGTATTGGTCTGGGTTTTATTCCCGATTATGATGCTGAGCCTTTGATAGCGTCAGGACATTTACAACAGGTATTACCCGATTGGCATAACCAACCAAGAGGCTGTCAGATGCTCTATCGCGACCGTGATAACATGCCTTATCGTATGCATTTATTAATCGATTTTATGCTCAAGTGCTTTGATGAGTAGGCGCTTCGACAATGATTGTTTTCTCATGCTGATAATCAGTATCACTTTTGAGCCAAATACCTCATGCTCTCGTCATGATTTTTTAATTTTACCCTCATAATCTTAGTATTTGACTATACTGTGTTAGAGCTTCAAATGTGTTAATCTTTCGCGGCAAAAGAGCAATCGCTATAGCTGGGTTGGTTGCTATTGACCATATAACCTCCGTACACAAACTTGTGATATACCGATAAAGTGCCCAATTAATAGCCTTTTGTAATAGTCACTTGTCTGTCTCTTTATTGACAGATATAGGAGACAACCTTTGATAATGACCGATATTAAGGCCTGCAATACCATGTCCCAAACCGACACCCATTCTCAAGATGCTCAACAAACTCGCTTGGCAGACCTCCCCATCTTGTTTACGTCATTGCACATTGACACCCTGCCTACTGATGTACAAGCAAAAATTTCACGTATTGATGCTTGTTTACCGCAAACTCAATGTGGTCTTTGTGAGCATCCAGATGGCTGTTTGCCCTACGCCGCTGCCATCGTCTTAGATAACGAGCCACACAATAAATGCGTACCTGGTGGGCAACCCGTCACTGACGCCATCGCTCAGATTCTGTATCCTAACACTCATAAGATACCCCTTAAAGCCGTTCCCTCTCAATGGCCAATAGATACTGCCTCTGCCAGACCTACTGAGGTGCGTGCGGTGATTCGTGAGGATGACTGTATTGGCTGTACCAAGTGTATTCCTGCTTGCCCCGTTGATGCTATTGTTGGTACTGGTAAACACATGCATACCATATTTACTGACCTCTGTACTGGCTGCGAGCTATGTATCGCGCCTTGTCCCGTTGATTGTATTGACTTGGTCACGATAGAGCGCGAGGTTTCTGTCTCTGAGCGAGAAGCCGAGCAAGAAGATTTGAGACTGCGCTATCACACGCATTTAAGACGAGTGACCGAACAGCTTGCAGATAGCAGCAATAGCAGACCAGTGGTCAGCATGGTAGAGGCCAAACTGAACAATGCAGCGAGCCAATCTCTCAATATCAGTGAGACTCAAGCAAAAAATACCATTGCCGCGGCCAAATTACGTACTAAGATCAAGAAACTGGAAAAACAACTGAGCGTTCGTGCCAATGAGCAAAAGCAAGCTGAGCTTGAGGCGCTACAGGCCGAGCTTTTACAGTTCTAATCATTTGATACACAATACGCGCTGTTGAATTGCTATAAAATAGCCAAAATAAGAGCTTGACTCATTCATTGCCCAATAACATTCATTAATAAAATATTATGAGTAAAACTGTCAAACATAAAACAGCCGATACACCGCCATCGAGAAGAATGCCCAATCGTGATGTACGTCCATTTTTTGAAAAACTGGCGGCGACAATTGATGAACCAGTTACTGAACTCAATTATGCCAGCAATTTTGAGTTATTGATTGCCGTCATATTGTCTGCACAGGCAACGGATGTGAGTGTCAACATTGCTACCCAGCAATTGTATCCAGTAGCGAATACACCTGAAGCGATATTGGCATTGGGTGAAGACGGTTTAAAGGCGTACATTAAAAACATTGGCTTATACAACGCCAAAGCCAAAAACGTCATCAAAACCTGCCGCGATTTGATTGAGAAATTTGATAGCACTGTCCCTGATAATCGCAAAGATTTAGAGTCACTAGCGGGCGTTGGGCGTAAAACAGCCAATGTGGTTTTAAACACAGCGTTTGGACAACCAACGATGGCGGTCGATACGCACATCTTTCGCGTCGGCAATCGCACGGGGCTTGCCACTGGTAAAAACGTCTTGATTGTAGAAGAAAAACTGGTTGAACGTATTCCAGACGACTTCATCGTTGATGCGCATCATTACCTTATTTTGCACGGTCGCTATACCTGTCAAGCTCGCACACCGAAATGCGGCGCCTGCCCTGTCTATGGCGAGTGTATGTTTAAAGACAAAGCCACGTTTTTAGAACTATAACTTTTTGACCTATAGCGTTTCAACCCGTAACGATGGATTATACGTCAGGCTATCATTACCACTTCGATAAATTACCCTATCGTTTATATCAATAGGTAAAGCAAAAATTTTGAACTCTAGTTGCCATGGATGGTTACTTATCGTTATAAAAATCATTGTCATATTAAGGAGAATCAAATGAATACGATCACCGCATTGCTGTTTGACGACTTTGAAACTTTGGATTTGTTTGGGCCTATCGAGATGTTTGGAAGTATGCCTGAGTATTATCGCATTCAATTTGCCTCGATGACTGGTGGTATTATTCGCAGCAAGCATGGTGTTGCTATGCAAACGACTGCCGTCACAAAATTAGACGATCAGACTGATATTTTATTGGTGCCAGGCGGGATGGGTACTAGGCAATTGGTGCAAAACCAGTCTTTTTTGCAGATCATCACAGCGCTTGTCGAACAAGCGAATTGGGTGCTTAGCGTCTGCACTGGTAGCGCCTTGTTGGCTAAGGCAGGAGTTTTGAATGGCAAGCGCGCCACCTCTAACAAGCTGTCGTGGCAATGGGTAATATTGCAATCTGATAACGTCCATTGGATAAAGCAAGCACGCTGGGTAGTCGATGATAAGTTTTATACGTCATCAGGTGTGAGTGCTGGCATGGACATGGCACTCGGTTTTATTGCTGACAGACATGATGTAGAGACCGCACGTCACATTGCCACCTATACCGAATATCGTTGGCAAGAAAATAGTGATATCGATGACTTTTATCGCCCTTGATCAAGGCTTGGTTACCTCATAATGCTATCCATCGCTAGAGTTTTGCCTCGATACACGTTAAAATACGCTAATTTTTTGATTCTTTTTCATCTTTTATTTTTCTATACATTTAATAATGACTGAGTGCGTAAACTACAGTCCCTGCAATTAAGCGATCCCATTATGCGTGAATACAACTTATTTACCTCAGAATCTGTGAGTGAAGGCCATCCTGATAAAATGGCTGACCAAATATCAGACGCTATCCTTGATGCTATCTTGAGTGAAGACCTGCATGCACGTGTGGCCTGCGAGACTTTGGTCAAAACAGGTGCGGTGATATTAGCAGGTGAAATTACTACAACTGCCAATATCGATTTGGAGCGTCTGGTTCGTGATACTGTGAATGGCATTGGTTATCATCATTCAGATTTGGGCTTTGATGGCGAAACTTGTGCTGTCATCAATATGCTTGGTAAGCAATCTCCTGAAATTGCTCAAGGGGTTGATCGCAGTGATCCTGAAGAGCAAGGCGCAGGTGACCAAGGTCTAATGTTTGGTTATGCCAGTAACGAAACTGACGTCTTAATGCCCGCTCCTATCGAATTCGCTCATCGCTTAATGGAACGTCAGTCTGAGCTACGCCGTGCAGGAGAGCTACCGTGGTTACGTCCAGATGCCAAAGCGCAAGTTACCCTAAAATATGATGGCAATAAGCCCATCGCAGTTGATGCCGTTGTTTTATCGACCCAGCATGATCCAAGCATATCGCAAAAGGATCTGCAAGAAGCAGTGATGGAATCTATCATCAAGCACGTATTACCAGCTGAGCTACTACATGCAGGTACACGCTATCACATCAATCCAACTGGCAAATTCGTCATCGGTGGCCCTGTTGGTGATGCAGGACTGACAGGTCGTAAAATCATTGTTGATACTTACGGCGGTATGGCGCGTCATGGCGGCGGTGCATTTAGTGGTAAAGACCCTTCAAAAGTGGATCGTAGCGCAGCGTATGCGGTGCGTTATGTTGCAAAAAACATCGTAGCAGCAGGACTGGCTGAGCGCTGTGAAATACAAGTCAGCTATGCGATTGGTGTCGCTGAACCGACTTCTATTTCTGTCAATACTTTTGGCACCAATAAAATCAGCAATGATGAGATCATTCGTCTGATTCGTACGCATTTTGACTTGCGTCCTTATGGCATTACTCGCATGCTCAATTTATTGCAGCCAATGTATCAGCAAACCGCTACTTTTGGTCATTTCGGTCGTTTGGGCTCAGAAACCGCCTTTACGTGGGAAAAAACAGACAAAGCTGAGATCTTAAAAGCAGACGCTGGTTTATAGAAATTTTACTTTATATCGTTTATAAACCATTTTTATAAACTTAAAATTCCGACACTTATTAGGAGTCGCTTATGTCTCAAGACAATATTCAAGACAACAACACTCAAGACAACAATGTGGATGCAAACATTGAGATCACCCCTGAAATGCAGGCATTTTACCAGCGCGCTGATGCCATTATCGGTGTTGCAAATAGCCAATTGGGGCCAGAAGCACATTCTGGACAAGTAGGTGCTTCTTTATTGTATGCAGCCGCACGCTATAGTGCGTCAGTCGCCTCTATCGGTTTTATTAAAGGTGACGACTTTGCCAAAGAAAAAGACGATATCGTTGAATTCTATGTCAAACAGTATCGTCAGATGTTAAGCGATAACTTAACAGATTATGCGCAAAACTTTGATAAATATGTTCAAATCAACAAAGATGATAAACCAGCTGAATAAAGTCAGCTTGCTTATTTGATATTTTGATAGCAGTAATACTTATATTAAAGCCCAAGCTGTCTGACAAGCTTGGGCTTTTTTGTTGATACTTTTAACCTCATTAGCCTCATTATATTTTAAAAACGATACCCTATAGATGGTCGCTTATAAATGCGCTACTATCAATAAGACAGCAGCATGTCGGTAACAAAAATCACCATCTTCATCTCATAAGGACATACCATGATGATCAATTTGCTTAAATCTTCTTTACTTGGTTTAACCCTAACAATGGCACTGACAAGTTGTAGTTATTTATCGAGTCCAGACACAAATACCGCACCTACTCAGCCAACTAAGACCAGCAATACACTACCTCAAGGCAGCTTTACTCAATGCCCGCCTTCTAACGCGAATGCTGGAGATACCATGTGTACCATGCAGTATGATCCAGTCTGTGTAAAAACCAAGGTCGGTTCCGTAATTGGTTACCGTACAGCAGGCAATGCTTGCTCTGCTTGCAATATGCCCGAAGCAGTAGGCTATGTGAAAGGTGAATGTAAATAATACCGCACCCAAAGATTTAAAATCATGCTCAGACAACTGAGCGCTTTAAACAAAATTATTTGCCATACAGACATAAAAAATCCTAAAACACTCATGTGTCTTAGGATTTTTTGTTTTAGATAACCATCATATGATAGCTATTTTATCAGCGAACTATTCGTCTTTTGTAATCTTGGGTGGCCCTTTTAATAAGTGCTCATCAGCAAATTCATTGGCTGAGTTATGATCGGCAGACTCTTCAGTAATAAAGTGCTGCTGAGCCCGATAAAGTATCAGTCGGTCTCGACCCAAACCACGATGCAACGCATACATCATCAAAAATATGACCAAAGCAAAGGGCAGTCCCGCGACAATAGCTGCCGCCTGTAAAGCACCCAAGCCACCAGCAGCCAACAGAATAGCAGCAATCAAACCTTCCGTAACTGCCCAAAACAAGCGCTGAATTTTAGGTGGATTGGTATCACCACCAGCAGTCAACATATCAATCACAAAGCTCGCCGAATCTGATGACGTGACAAACCATAGGATGATCATAACAACGATAAGTAACGTAATCGGTTTTGTAAATGGATAATACTCAACCAGTCTAAAAATGGCGCTGCCCATGTCTTGCTGTACGGCTTCTACCAAGCCTGGATTGGCAAGGGTTGGATCAAGCCCTGCGAGCAGCTCCATATGGATAGCCACACCGCCAAAAGTTGTGAACCAGAAAAATAAAAGCACCATTGGAATTAAAAGCACACCCAATACAAACTCGCGAATCGTACGACCACGGCTGATACGAGCAATAAACACCCCTACAAATGGTGCCCAACTTACCCACCATGCCCAGTAGAACATGGTCCAACTGCTTTGCCAGTCTGTATTACTATAAGACTCACCCCACGTTGATAAAGGTATTAAATTAACTACGTAATTCCCGATATTTTCAAGAAAGCTATCAAGAATAAATAAGGTTGGTCCCAAAATAACCATAAAGGCCAAAAGTATACCTGTAAAGCCCATATTGATATCGCTTAAGCGCTTGATACCTTTATCAAGACCAAGCATCAACGAACCACATGCAAGTGCGGTCACAAAAGCAATAGTAATAAACTGTACTGTCAAATTGTTGGGAATACCAAATAAGTTCTCTAGACCTGAATTGATCTGCATAACACCCAGACCCAAAGAAGTTACTACCCCAAACATCGTACCGAACACGGCCAAGATATCAACCGTATGACCCCAGCGACCGTAAATTTTTTCGCCTAATATAGGATACAGGGTTGAGCGAATAGAGAGCGGTAAACCACGACGAAAATGGAAGTAAGCCAACGACAACGCTACAATGGTATAAATGGCCCAAGCATGTAAACCCCAATGCAAAAATGAGATGCTCATTGCTTGCTTGGCAGCCTCTATCGTCTCCGGCTCGCCAAGTGGCGGTGCCATATAGTGATACAACGGCTCAGCTGTGCCCCAATATACCAATCCGATACCAATACCGGCTGAGAACAACATGCCAATCCATGAGAACAGACTGTACTCTGGTTTCTCTGTCTGTTGGCCTAAACGTATATCACCATACCGACTCGCTGCAAGGTAAATACAAAAGATCAGCGCCAAGTTCATCAAAATGGTGAACATCCAGCCGAACTTATCAGTAATAAAATTTTGTAAGAAAGTAAATAGTGTTCCTGCTGTTTCGGTGAAAAAAGCACCAAAAATAATAAACCCTACGATAAGTAATGCCGAAGTAATAAACACAGGTTTACTAACTCGGGGGAATGGGCCTAATCTGCCAACCTTTACATGATCCATTATTTATTAGCCTCGATTTTTTAGAAGGGTCACCTTAACAAGGTCGCTCATAATTATCAAATCTAATTCAAATACTTACAATTTCGTTACTAATAGACATACTATAAAATTATGTAGCATATCCATATGCAGTTTTACAAAAAATAGACAAACTAGGTAGCGCTACCTACCTCAGTTTGCCTACTAATTTTTGTATTCACAGATAATTTTTAAAACAATAAAACAGAAATATAGGGGGGGGAATATCTTATTTCGGTATTAGTTGCAGCAACTTGCTGTCATTCTCATCTTCCAATACCCATACTTTACCATCCACTGTCAACACACTACGAATACGTTCACCCATATCATACCGATAACGCTCGGAAGCAGTATTATTATTAACATCCACTACTACTAAAGCCTTTGAGGATAATCCACCAACTAGAAAATCTCCTTGCCATGCTGGGAAATCGTTATGTGTACCAGCAGTATAGAGACTCATTGATGAGGGTGAGATGACAGGCGTCCATGTGACTTTAGGTGCTGCAAACTCAGGACGAGTATCATGATCGGGAATAGGCGTACCAGAATAGTTGCGTCCGTTAGACACAATCGGCCAACCATAGTTCTTGCCTTTTTCAATTAAGTTAAATTCATCACCATCCTTTGGCCCCATCTCACTTATCCATAACTTACCATTTTCATCGAATCTCATCCCCAGTACATTACGATTGCCTACTGTCCAAAACTGAGAAGCAATTTTGTTGCTATCACTGACAAATGGATTGTCTTTTGGCACCGAGCCATCAGGATGTAACCTAATGATTTTGCCCAAGTTCATACTCATGTCTTGCGCTGGGTCTTTTTTCTGACGCTCCCCTGAGCTGATATACAAATACTGTCCGTCAGGTGAAAATAGCAAGCGATGACTATAATGACCTTGCCCAGTTACTTTCGGTGTTTGTTGCCAAATTGGGGTGATATTTTGCAGACTTGGCGTCGCACTATTCAATCCTGACAGTTTGGCCTTTATCACCTTAGCCCCAAATTTATTGCTATCAGTGCCCTTACCTGCTTCTGCATAGCTGATATAGACGTTGTTGGAGGTCGCAAAATCTGGCGCAACCGTAATATCTCCCAATCCACCTTGTCCGCCGTAAGCAACGCTAGGTATACCCGTAACTTCTGTCTTAGCCCCTGTAGCAGTATCTACAATAAACAACTCACCTGTCTTTTGCGTGACCAAAAACTTGAGGGACGCATTATTCGATTTGGGCAGCGCTACCATTGCCCAAGGCTCATCAAAAGTTGCAACAGTCTTGGTAGTGAATTCAGGTTTTTCATTGCTGACGGCTGATTTTTTAGGTGAGGTTTTTGCGTCTTTGGAATCCGTACTGGTAGTTAGGCCTGATTGATTGGAGCAAGCTGCCGTACTAAACAGAAGTGCTGATACAATGATTGGTAGGGTTAATGGTGTGCTGATATGCCTTTTGTTGATTGTCGTCATCTTTTACTCTCCATCCGTGTTAAGTTCGTGTCATTAGAGCTTAAATTATTTATAACACAGTCATCGTGTTAAAAAAGTAAAATAATACCAATACACAACGTAAAAACCCCTCACTTGCCATCGCAAGTAAGGGGTTGGTTTATATTTACAAAAAACATTGTTTGGCGTTTGCTATTAACTCATTCTCAGTTTATCAAAAACCAGTTTGTCATCAGCGCCGACATCGACTTTAATGATGTCACCAGCAACAAAATCACCTGCCAGCAGTTTGAGTGACAATGGGTTTTCGATCTCTTGCTGAATCGCACGTTTTAGTGGACGCGCGCCGTAGACAGGATCGTAACCCACAGCAACCAGCTTATTCATTGCATCTGCTGATAGTTCAATATCCATTTCACGCTCATACAAACGCTTGCGCAATCGATCTAGCTGGATATCAGCGATACCTGCCATTTGTGACATACCGAGTGGATGAAAGACAACAATTTCATCAATACGGTTGACAAATTCAGGACGGAAATGTTGTCCAACAGACTCCATCACTTCAGCTTTGATATCCTCATAGCTTTCACCAACCATTTCCTGAATCTTATGCGACCCCAAATTACTGGTCATGATGATAACCGTATTTTTAAAATCCACCACTCGGCCTTGAGAGTCCGTCAAACGCCCATCATCCAATACTTGTAGCAAGATATTAAACACATCAGGATGCGCTTTTTCAACTTCATCAAACAAGATAACACTATAAGGCTTGCGACGTACCGCTTCCGTCAATGCACCGCCCTCTTCGTAACCGACGTACCCTGGAGGCGCACCCACCAGACGACTGACGCTATGCTTCTCCATATATTCGCTCATGTCGATACGGACAATGGCGTCTTCACTATCGAACAAGAAGTTCGCAAGCGATTTGGTCAGCTCTGTCTTACCAACACCCGTTGGCCCTAAGAATAGGAAGGAACCTGATGGGCGATTCGGATCGGACAATCCTGCTCGACTACGACGTACGGCATTGGCGACCGCTTCGACCGCTTCATCTTGACCAATTACACGCTCATGGAGTTTTTGTTCCATGGCGAGCATTTTGTCACGCTCACCCTGCATCATTTTACTGACTGGGATACCGGTCGCTGCTGCAACCACTTCTGCAATCTCATTGTCTGTGACTTTATTACGTAGCAATTTGACACCATTGCCTTCACCGGTCTGCTCTTTTTGCTCTGCCAAGTCAGACTCAGTGATACGGCGCTCTAACTGCGGAATGGTCTCATATTGCAGTTTGCTCATGGTTTCATAGTCACTTTCGCGACTGGCTTTGTCATAAGCAATACGCGCTTTGTCTAGCTCGTCTTTTAACTGCTGGCTGCCTTTGACCAAAGCTTTTTCGGCTTGCCAAATCTCATTAAGGTCAGCGTATTCTTTTTCAAGCTCTTCGATTTGCGCATCCAATACTTTACGCTCTGCTTGCGCCCCTGCGTCTTCTTCATTTTTTAGGACTTCGCGCTGCATTTTTAACTGAATCAAGCGACTATCAAGCTTGCCCAAAGCTTCAGGCTTACTGTCCATCTCCATACGTAAGCGACTGGCTGCTTCGTCAATCAAATCAATCGCTTTATCCGGTAGCTTGCGATCGGTGATATAACGATGACTCATACGAGCGGCAGCAATGATTGCGCTGTCTTGAATATCGACGCCGTGATGTAACTCATAACGCTCTTTGAGGCCACGCAATATCGCAATGGTATCCTCAACCGTTGGCTCATCGACAAGTACTTTTTGGAAACGACGTTCAAGCGCGGCATCTTTTTCAATAAATTGGCGATACTCATCAAGCGTTGTCGCGCCAACACAATGTAGCTCACCACGAGCTAATGCTGGTTTGAGCATGTTACCTGCATCCATCGCGCCTTCTGATTTGCCTGCACCGACCATGGTATGTAGCTCATCGATAAACAAGATAACGTTGCCTTCTTGCTTGGCCAAATCACTCAACACGCTTTTGAGACGCTCTTCGAACTCACCGCGGAATTTAGCACCCGCAATAAGCGCACCTAAGTCTAATGATAGCACTTCTTTACGACGTAGGCCTTCTGGCACATCGCCATTGATAATTTTTTGTGCTAAGCCTTCGACGATTGCCGTTTTACCCACACCCGGCTCACCGATTAACACTGGGTTATTTTTAGTACGGCGCGAGAGCACTTGAATGGTACGGCGAATCTCTTCATCACGGCCAATCACTGGATCAAGCTTACCAAGCTCCGCCTGTTCAGTTAGGTTGATCGTATATTTATTGAGTGCATCACGCTGATCTTCGGCATTTTGATTGTTTACCGTGTCATCACCGCGCAATTGTTCAATGACTACCTTTAACTTGCTTGCCGTCACGCCAGCACTTTCAAATATTTTCTTAGTTTCGCCTTGTTCGGCAAGTGCCAACATGACCCATTCTGTCGCAATAAAATCATCGCCTTCTTTTTGTGCTTGGCGATCTGCTAAATTTAGAATTTTGACTGAATTTGGGTTTAAATTGACATCGCCTGTCGGCTCTGAAATCGTTGCTTGCTTATCTAACGCCTTTGCCACGCCATTTTTTAACGCAGGAATAGAAGCGCCTGCTTGTTGGCAAATCGACAGATTGGATTCATCTTGCAGCAACACCGCCAGCAAATGGACAGGATCAATGCCTGTATGATCGCGTCCTAACGCTAGACTTTGGGCTTCTTGAATCGCCGATTGCAGTTTTTGGGTAAATTTTTCGAACCTCATATTTGTGTCCTTTTATAATTAGTATTTTTAGTTGATTGACAAAAAATAAGATACTGGAACTGTGGTGGTGACCACAAATTTTGTCAGGTATCAATCATTGTCAGTTATTATCTATATAGGGTACGTCATGCCAGATTTCAACTCACATATATGAGTTGTCAACCACAAATAGTGACTTATTGGTAATAGCAAAAAAGTCCGATTCTAATACTATAAAAAAACCTTACTAATTGTGATGATATCACCATAGGACTTTAATAAGTACATGAAGTATGTATTTCAAGAGAATAAATAAAGAATCATGAAAAGAGAAGTTTGTTTGGCGAAAAGGTGTCAGCAAAGAATAGGTGTTATCGTTTTTATAGCAAAATTTTATTAGTATCTTTTGAATACTTACTTATTATTCATATTTTAGAACCAAGAAGTCATTACTCGACGATTTCGATAAGTGTTCCAACGTTTACCGCAGCCATAATCTCATCTATTTCTTCATTGGTCACAGCAATACACCCTTCGGTCCAGTCACGTTTTTGATTGAACCAAGCTAGATGGCCAAAGCCATTCATCTGTCCATGAATCATAATATCGCCGCCCGCATCAACGCCCAATAACTGCGCTCTCGCCTTATCAGCAGCATTAGGATAGCTGACATGAATAGAACGATAGGCAATAGAATTTTCGTTTTTATAATCCAAGGTGTAGCTGCCTGCAGGCGTACGATTGTCCCCTTTTTGCTGCTTATGACCAACAGGGTCCCCTCCCAATGAAATTTTGTACGACTGAATCACTGTGTCACCGCTCAATAATTTAAGCACTCGCTGCGACTTAATCACCAAGATTTTATCGATGATAGTCGTATCAGGAATGGGTGATGGTTGTTTTGAGTGACTGTTGACATAGATGACCGCGCCAGCGCTCACAATGGTAGCAAGGCCAAGTCCTATCGCGACAAACAACCAGTTTGAATGTTTACTAGCATGTGTGTGAAAAAATGACATAGACTTTAATCCTTATAACAAATACTAAATAGCAATGAGTCATAATATATCAAAGCACTATGCCAAGTTTTATGCAAAAGTGATGAATCAGACAGCTAGAAATACTGTCCTCTATTTAAAGACGTGATGTAGCATCACATCATACGAATCGCGCCGTCCAAACGAATAACCTCGCCATTTAAGTACGCATTATCGATGATATGGGTGACCAGCTTGGCAAACTCAGCCGGATTGCCCAAACGTTTTGGATAAGGCACGCCTGCCTCCAACTGTTCACGCGCTTTTTCAGGAATGCTCTGCATCATTGGCGTGGCAAAAACGCCAGGCGCAATGGTCATCACCCGAATACCGTGACGCGCAAGCTCACGCGCAAGCGGTAACGTCAAACCTACCACGCCTGCCTTTGACGAGGAATAACTGGCTTGTCCCACTTGACCGTCAAAGGCAGCGATAGACGCAGTATTGATAATAATGCCTTGGTCAGCATTGTTTTTTTCGGCATAGTTTTCTACCGCCGTTGTCGCATCACTAGCGACGCGCTTGGCGATACTGGCAGCGACCAAACGCGCCACATTAAATGAGCCTACAAGGTTAATATTGACTCCGCGACTAAAGGACTCAAGATCCGCTGGATTATTATCACGATCCAGCAGCTTTTGTACGACAGCGATGCCAGCGCAGTTAACAGAGCCTTGTAAACTGCCAAACGCTTTTTCGGCCATATCGACAGCAGCTTGCACATCATCGCCACTGGTTATGTCACACCGTATAAACCGTGCTTTATCACCTAGCTCATTGATTAAAGCTTGTCCTGCCGATTCGTTGAGATCGGCAATCACGACATTACCGCCTTGAGCAACAATAGCGCGAACCACTGCTTCTCCTAAACCTGATGCCCCGCCCGTCACCAAAAAGCTGTTTTTTTCAATATGCATGACTGCTCCTTTCACTTTCTAATTGTTATGAACTATTTTTTCTATGCGCTATTTTTTACAAGCTGGCTTTATACGAACTATGGTTAATCCTAAATAAAAAAAGCACAACAATAATAATGGACTGCCAACGATATATGTTTGTAGCCTTTGTCTGCGAAGACACAGCAAGCAAGAAAATATGATGTTGGCAGTACTGTATTTACTTTGTATTGAATTGACTATATGTATCAATAAAGCGCTCTATTGAGTATTTATGCAGCAGATAGACTACGCAATAAAAAGCGCTGAATTTTGCCACTTGGCGTTTTTGGTAAAGACGACACAAATTCCACCTCGCGTGGGTAAGCATGAGTTGATAAGCGCTTGCGTACCAAGTTTTGAATTTCTTTGGCAATCTCATCCGTTCCCTCAATACCGTCTTTTAATACCACATAAGATTTGATGGTATGACCGCGTACCTCATCGGGTATACCAACGGCTGCTGACTCGGCAACGGCTTCATGCTCTAAGACAGTGTTTTCAACATCCGTTGGACCTACGCGATAACCTGCGGTGATAATGATGTCATCATCACGCCCTGAAAACCAATAACTGCCATCGCTATGACGTTCGACCACATCGCCCGTCAGATAGTAATCATCAGCGAACGCTTGTTTTTCATTCCAACTATAACCATGGAAATAAAACGCGGGTGATTGGCTCACCACGACGGCTAACTGCCCTTGCTCGCCATCAGGCAATATATTCATGTCATCATCTAATACGACGAGCGTATGCCCTGGCAGTGCCATTCCCATCGAGCCAACTGGAGCTTCATGTTCCAATGCATGATGCGCACAGCACGTCATTCCCGTCTCTGTTTGGCCATACTGATCACAAACCTTACAGTTCAAATAAGTCTCAACCCAATTGACCACTTCCGTGTTGAGGGTCTCGCCTGCTGAGTTGGCACAGCGCAATGATAATTTAACATTAGTATTGTCACGAGCGTCGTCATTAACGTTGTCAAACACACCACTCGACTTCATCATTCGAAACGCCGTCGGTGAAGAAGCCAAATTGGTAATCTTGTGACGTATCATAAAATCACGAGTATTGGCGGCATCAAAACCAGCTTCGTTAAAATGAGTGGTCACACCCAACAACAAGGGACCTGTAATGGCATAGTACAGTCCATAAGCCCAGCCTGGATCTGCCATATTCCAATAACTGTCATCGTTACGTAAGTCGATGGCATAGCGCATATACAGATAAAAAGCAGGAAGTGCTGTCAATGAGACGCTGACACCCTTAGACTTACCTACTGTGCCTGAGGTAAACATCTGTAAAAATGGCGCATTAATATCCAATAATATAGGCTCTAGCGTTTCTGGTTGCATTGCCATCATCTTGGCATAACGATCATCATTCCAGTGCTGATCATCGACTTGTATATCATTGTCACCACCGACCAATACCATTTTGGTTTGGTCAGCCAAGTCTTCAAATTTGCTGCGGTTATCGACATTGGTAAAGACAACTTTGGTGCCTGCTTTATCCATTCGATATTTGATTGAATCATAACCAAAAGCGGTAAATAGCGGCTGGTATACGGCACCAATTCGCCATGTGGCTAATACAATAGTCAGTAGCTCAGGTGTGCGAGGCAACATGGTTGCGACTTGATCGCCTACTTTTACACCATAAGACTGCAATAGGTTGGCGACTTGCGCACTGGCTTTATCAAGCTCAGCAAACGTCATTTTTGTCACCTTGCCTGCGGTATCTTCATGCACCAGTGCTGTCATATCGCCACGGCCATCACGCACGTGACGGCCACAGCACGCCGTATAAGCGTTTAAACGATCGTCTAAATGCTCGCCAAAAATCTCTGTCAGCAATGTATCCATGCTAAAGTTATGATAATAATCATTGTAATTTGCTGATGTGTTTTTAGTATTTGTATCGGTGTTCGAAGACTCGGTGTTTAAAGACAATGCGTCTGAAAATGAGCGACTGACAGACGAAGTATTTGAAGAAAGGGTGTTCATAAGCTAATCCTTTAGCAATAACGAGTGACAGGTAGAACAATAAAGACTACCGTTGAAACGGTTATATCCTATGACCGTTTCAAACCTTGTTGTTTAATATACTATATTAGTAACGCATTTTTACACTTATTTCAATACATACCGTATCATTTTTATTTAACATTCCTATTTACGAACCAATAAACCTTTTATAGGTCAGACAGGAGGCGTTAGAGTACAGATATCAGTGGCCTTTATTTTTTAATTATTTATCAGGTTTCATTACTCAGAAAACCTAGCAACGCCTTTTCTTCACAGCTTTGATACTTTTTGGTATGTCCACGGCGTGCTTGCTTGTAGGACTCAAAAAACTCCCCCGCTAAAAATCGCTCAATAATAATAGGGTTGATGTAAGAGGATCGGCAAACAGCAGGCGTATTACCCAGCTCTTCTGCGACCATTTTTACCATATCAGTGACCAATTGCTGCCGCTCGGCGCTGTCAGGCACACTGGTTAATATGGCTTTACCGTCAGAGGTTTGTAATTCGTCATACAAATGACTCGCTGCAAGCACACTTGCCATCCATGTGCGAAAGTCTTTTGCGCTATACATCTTGCCACTGCTACCATCGGTACAAGTGTGTGTTCGCAGATACTCATTGATATCACTACTATCGACAATTTGCTTGTGACCATTTTCATCCAAATACTTAAAGATCTGATAACCCGGTAGCTCAGAGCACGCTTGTATGATCTCAATCAAACGCTCATCTTGTAGCTCAATATGATGCTCCTTGGCACTTTTACCGACAAAATCAAACGCCAGACCTGTGTCAGTTTGACTGACGTGCTTGCTTCTTAATGTACTTAAGCCATAGCTTTTATTGAGCTTAGCATAACGACTATTACCGATACGAATGAGCGTGGTTTCTAATAGCTTGACCACGGCTGCCAAGACATTGGCTCGTGATAATGGTGTTGCCTCCAAATCCTGTTCGACTTGGGCACGTAGGTTTGGCAAAGCCTTTGCAAAACCAATCATGGCATCAAACTTGGCTTGGTCGCGCACGCGATCCCACTCAGGATGATACAGATATTGTTTACGTGCTTTTTCGTCGCGGCCTGTGGATTGTAGATGGCCTTTTTCATCTCGGCATATCCAGACCTCTGACCACATAGGCGGAATCACTAACGCATCAAATCGTTTACGTAGCGCTTTGTCTTTGACTGTTTTTCCTGTTGCGTCGCGATAGGTAAAACCGCGTCCCCACCGTCTGCGCCCATATCCAGGCTCATTGTCACTGACATAGCGTAAATTTGCCAACTGAGCCAAATGCTCATAGTCATGGCGCACATCTTGTGTAGGGTTTTGCTGATTTTCTTTGTTCATAAGAAAACTCGTCTGATAAATGAATCGTTTTAGCATAATGAACTGTGATGATTTTTGCTGTTTATTTGCCAAGGACAAAGTGTAATCCTGTGTAAAACTAAATGGATGCAAGGGTTTTATAAAATTGAGTTTTAAGGCATAATTTGATGCAAATTAGAACTTAAGTTGAATAAAATACAATGCAAAACACTTCTATAAAAATAGCGCCTCTTTCTCAAACAGATTACAGCTTGTGGCTCGTGTTATGGGAACGCTATCTGAGCTTCTATGAAACCACACTGCCCACTCATACAACAGAGGCAACATGGGACAACTTGCTCAATCAAGACATCGCTATTTATGGGTTTGGGGCATGGATAAACGACACCTTGGTTGGTATCACTCATGTCGTATTACATCCCAACACGTGGAACACTTCTGACTGCTGTTACTTAGAAGATTTATACGTAAGCGACAATGCGCGTGGGCAAGGGGCTGGACGGGCTTTGATTGAGTATGTCTATAACTTTGCAGCTCAAAAAAACTGCAATCGGGTCTATTGGACGACGCAAGAAGGAAACAGCGCAGCTCGCAAACTATACGATGTCATTGCTACCCAAACTGACATGGTGCAATACCGTAAAAACTTATGAAAATTTTATTTTAAGCCAATCATTAACACAAAAAAAACGCCAAGCATGACACTTAGCGTTTTTTATCAATATGACTGGCGTTTAGATAAAGCTATTTACCATAAAGGCATAAATAAGCTGTTTCTACTTCGATTTTGACATTGAATTTTTGATTGGCTTCAACCGTGAATTGCTCACCAGCGTTGAAATTTTGCCATTCATCGCTCTCTGGTAACTTTACGGTCAATGCACCGCTCACCACACTCATGGTTTCAAACTCGCTGGTCCCAAACTCATACTCACCCGCTTCCATCACACCAACGGTAGCAGGCTTGGTTTCGGTTTGAAAGGCGATAGAAGTGACTTTATTATCAAAATAATTATTAACGCTTGGCATCATTCATCCTTAATAAAATTTTAGGTAATGTTTTAGATTTAACGTTGCTTTCATGGACTTAATTTTACAGACCCGCTTTTAGACTCGCTTCAATGAATTGATCGAGATCTCCGTCTAGTACAGCACCTGTATTAAAGGTTTCTACACCCGTACGCAAGTCTTTGATACGTGAGTCATCCAGTACATAAGAGCGGATTTGACTGCCCCATCCAACGTCGGATTTGTTGTCTTCGACAGCTTGTTGCTTTTCCATACGCTTTTGCATTTCAAGCTCATAAAGCTTGGCGCGTAGCATTTTCATGGCAGTAGCTTTGTTGCCGTGCTGACTACGTTCGTTCTGACAAGTCACTACCACGCCGCTTGGCTCATGGGTGATACGAACGGCCGAATCAGTCGTGTTGACATGCTGACCGCCAGCGCCTGATGAGCGATAAGTATCAATACGTAGATCCGCTGGATTGATATCAATCTCGACATTGTCATCGATTTCAGGTGAGACGAATACCGCAGCAAACGATGTATGACGGCCATTATTGCTATCAAAGGGTGACTTACGTACTAAGCGATGTACACCAATCTCGGTACGTAGCCAACCAAAGGCATAATCGCCTTTGATCTCAATCGTCGCCGATTTAATCCCAGCCACGCTGCCTGCCGAGACTTCGATCACATCGACCTTGAAACCGTGCGCTTCTGCCCAGCGCGTATACATACGCAGCAGCATTTCTGCCCAATCTTGTGCCTCTGTACCGCCACTGCCCGATTGGATATCTAGGTAGCAGTTGTTTGGATCCATCTCACCGCTGAACATCCGGCGAAACTCGAGATCAGCCACGCGTGCTTCGGCACTATCAAGCTCGCTTTGCACATCGGCTAGCAGCGACTCATCTTCTGCTTCGACTGCCAACTCTAGCATGGCGGACGCATCTTCTAGCGTGGTTTCAAGTGAAACGACCACGTCAATGACACCATCAAGATGACTTTTCTCTTTGTTAATCTTGGTCGCACGCTCAGGATCATTCCATAGCTCAGGGTTCTCTAGCTCCAAATTGACTTCTTCTAAGCGTTCTTGCTTACCATCGAAGTCAAAGATACCTCCGCAAGTCCTGTCCACGCTCGGATAGATCTTTGATTTGTTCTTGATACGGATTGATTTCCATAAAGGTTCCTATGCTTTTCTAATAAAAATAAATAACGGATACAGCGCTATTTTAAAAGAGATTAACGTTTAATAGTTGGTTAATTCTTTATGATGTCGAACCACACAACTAAAGCGACCAATCCTCTACCGCCCAGCGATGTGCTAGAGCATGCGCATGTAGCGTGTCATCAGGTGATACGCAGATCGCCACGTCCGCCCACTCAAGCAGTGGAATGTCGTTTTTGGAATCTGAATACGCATACGTTTTTTTGAAATCAATGCCAGCCACTTGCTGCTTATCAAGCCATTTGTTGAGATGATAAATCTTCCCTTCTTGGAAATTGGGCTTATCCGTCAATTTGCCCGTATAGCGCTCATCTTTTATCTCAAGTGGTGTCGATAACACGTGACTGTCTTCGATACCAAAACGTTTGGCAATCGCAGAGACGACAAAGTCATTGGTCGCAGAGATAATCACCACATCATGACCTTGCTCAATATGCTGACATAAGACTTCCATCGCTTTTGGGCGAATATGAGGCTCGATTTCACTTTTGATATAGTCTTCTCGTAGCTCATGCAGCCTATCTATTGGTAAGCTACTCAAAAACTGCGCGACAAACTCATTGTATTCCGTCGCATCCAGCGTACCTTCAATATAATCTTGATAAAATTTCTGATTGGCAGTGCGATATTCAGCTTCGTCAACAAGATTATGTTTGACGATATACTCGCCCCATAGATAGTCGCTATCCACATCGAGTAAAGTATGGTCTAGATCAAATAATGCCAGTTCTTTTTGAGGATTCTTTGCCTGATTTGCCTGATTTGCCTGATTTGCCTGATTTGCCTGATTTGCCTGATTTGCCTGCATGATATGGCCTTATGATGGTTTGTTAAAAAACATAATTTTTAATATAAATAATATTTGTAATATGGAACTTTATAAATAGAAAATTTGGTCAGTAAAATTTCGATAACACTACGATGCCCTAAATAAAAGCATGGTAATTTATTTTATCTAGCATGTTTAATAAAAAGACTGGGAACCCTATGAAATCGCCAAATCCTAAAACCAACACCTCAAATAGACCCCGGCGCCCTGCACGCTCGATCAGAGAAATTAGACAGCGTCAATCAGGCACTAGCCATCAATCATTCTCAGAACGCCTAACTCATGCACTTTTGAACGGTTTGATGTATGGATTTGGCGGCTTACTGATCGATCTGGCTATTGTAATCATCCGCTCAATATTCGGTATTGGTAACGGTGAGATTTTTTGGTTATTTACCCCTTTTATGCTGATACTTGGGGCTATAATGGGTCTCATCGTTGGCAAATCTGCTGGTGCTGAAAGCGTCAATGCTCTAAATATCGACGAGTCTACTAATAATAACGCTTACCTAAACGATTATTCCGTACGCCATGATGTTTTTCGCGGACTTATCATTGGTATTATCATTTTTGCCATCATCTGGCTGATTATGATGCTTATGACTTAAAGGCTACTGCTTACTTAGCATGACCATTTAATCTGGCACAGCAATTTCTTTTAAACCAGTTTTAAATTTTTGACAACGCTCCGCATAGTGCATTGCTGATAATTTGAGCATGGCCGCTTGCTCATCGGTTAGTGTTTTTACTACTTTTGCAGGTGCGCCCATAACTAATGAATTGTCTGGAATCTCTTGGCCTTCTGTAACCAACGCCTTGGCACCAATGAGACAGTTTTTACCAATTTTGGCCTTATTCAATACGACTGCACCTATACCGATTAAGCTATTATCCCCAACCTCACAGCCATGTAGCATGGCCAAATGACCAATAGTGACATAATTGCCAATTTTTACTTCAATACCAGCATCAGTATGAATCACGCTATTTTCTTGTACATTGCTGTAATCACCGATATGAATACGTTCATTGTCACCGCGCAGCACTGCACCAAACCAAACACTGGCTTGATGTCCCAAATATACATCACCCATCACTTGTGCTGAGTCTGCGACCCAGCCGTTGAATGGTACGGCAAATTCAGGCACTTTATCTAAATATTGATAAATCATAACGACTCCTTGTTATATTTATTGTTTTTTACAATTGTCTCGAATAACGAATACTAGTGGTTATCGTTGATTGTATTTCAAAAAATCGACTGATAGTCAGTATCAGCTATTGCGACTATAATAATATGGCAAACAACGCTGCCTATTGTGGCAAAGCCATTCATTAAAATCCAGTCCTATTAATGTCGCTAGAATCTTAACACTTAACACTTATTATAAAGACAGTAGTTATATAAAGAGTATATTTCCTATGCTTAGGCTATTTTAGCCCAGATAATTGTTTGTCTATTCTATATGAATGGTTTTATAAGCAATGACTGACTGATAAGTCGGCATCAAAGCCATTTTACTCTAGTACTCCCTCACAAATAACGCTTTATCTTATATTTAACATAGTTACAAGATTTATGTTTATCGCGTAGATTATAAAATCGACTGGCTATTTGTACATATATTGTATATAATGCGCAAAATCTGTGCCTAAGCGAGCGGACATGATGCAAGTTACCTATTCACTATCTAGTGAGATTTGTAGTTTTCATCAATAATGTCTTCTCGCTTTTTTGTGGAAAAAATTTGGGTTTGAAGCTTTTTTTACGCTTATTTGGCAATAATAAATAAACAATTAAGAAGCTTTTTCATCCCATTTTTGGATGCAAAATATCATGGCACTCACACATAATAGCGGAGGCAACCCTTGAATTCATCGGCAGAAATACAAGCAATTTTGGCACTAGCAGACGGTACAATTTTTCGCGGTGTGAGTATCGGCAGTCTTGGTCATCGCGTCGGTGAGGTGGTATTTAATACAGCCATGACAGGGTATCAAGAAATCCTGACTGACCCAAGTTATGCACGTCAATTGGTGACTCTCACCTACCCGCACATCGGCAACACTGGTACCAATAGCGAAGACACTGAATCTGGTAATGGTCATCAAGTGTGGGCTGACGGTCTTATCATTCGTGACGCGACCATGGTTACCTCAAATTTCCGTAATTCTGAATCGCTTGCTGATTATCTAAAGCGCAATGATACGGTCGCTATCGCTGAAATCGACACACGCCAATTGACTCGCCTACTACGCGAAAAAGGTGCTCAGAACGGTTGTATCATGACTGCCTCAAACGGTGAGACAATCACATCAGAAGACGAGCAACAGGCCATCAAACTGGCACAAGAATTTGCTGGTTTAGAAGGTATGGACTTGGCAAAAGAATGCTGTACCAAAGACAGCTTTGAGTGGACTGCAGGTACGTGGGATTTATCAGACACCCTACTCAACCGTGATGTAGAGGGTAGCCATGACAGCGGTACTGGCGGCTTTTTTAAACAGCTTGGTACTCATATCGACTCTAAATATAATGTCGTCGCTTATGACTTTGGTAGCAAAACCAATATCCTACGCATGCTCGTAGACCGTGGTTGTCACGTGACTGTTGTCCCAGCACAAACGCCTATCGCAGACGTGCTCGCGATGAACCCAGATGGTATTTTCTTATCAAATGGCCCAGGCGATCCTGCGGCTTGTGATTACGCGATCGACGCCGTGCGTCACATTATTGAAGAGACTGACGTACCAACGTTTGGTATTTGCTTAGGTCATCAGCTGATTGGTCTTGCCAGCGGGGCTAATACTATCAAGATGAAAACAGGCCATCATGGTGCCAACCATCCCGTACAAGACTTGGCAACTGGCACAGTGATGATCACCAGTCAAAACCATGGTTTTGCGGTTGATGAAGACACGCTACCTGACAATGTCAAATCTACCCATCGCTCACTATTTGACGGTACCAACCAAGGTATTGAGCTGACCAATAAGCCTGTCTTTAGCTTCCAAGGTCACCCAGAAGCCAGCCCTGGCCCACATGACTGCGCGCCATTATTTGATAAGTTTGCTGAGATGATGGAAGCGGCTAAAACTGCCCAAGCTTAAATGGTCGTTATAACTTGATAATAAGTCAATGCTTGAATCGCTAAAAGCGGTTTGAGCAGCACTGTAGCGAAGCATTGTAAGTACAAAACGCCACAAGCGTTATTAAAAATAAAGATTACTTAAAATATCATCAAACGAAGGTAGCTCTAACTATGCCAAAACGTACCGACATAAAAAGCATTCTTATCATTGGCGCAGGCCCCATCGTTATCGGCCAAGCGTGTGAGTTTGACTACTCAGGCGCACAGGCGTGTAAAGCACTAAAAGAAGAAGGTTACCGCGTCATCTTGGTCAACTCAAACCCTGCGACCATTATGACTGACCCTGTCATGGCAGATGCCACCTATATCGAGCCGATCACATGGCAGACGGTTGAGCAAATCATTGCCAAAGAGCGCCCCGATGCAATCCTACCAACCATGGGCGGACAAACCGCGCTCAACTGTGCATTAGACCTAGACAAACATGGCGTACTAACCAAGTACAACTGTGAGTTGATTGGCGCGACCAAAGACTCAATCGAGATGGCAGAAGATCGCGACTTATTTGACAAAGCGATGAAACGTATCGGTCTTGAGTGCCCACGCGCTGAAACCGCTGAGACCATGGAAGAAGCTTTTGCCACTCAAGAAAAGATGGGCTATCCCTGCATCATTCGTCCGTCATTCACCATGGGTGGTTCAGGCGGCGGTATCGCGTACAACCGCGATGAGTTTATTGAGATTTGTGAGCGCGGTTTTGACTTATCACCAAACCATCAGCTGCTCATCGATGAATCACTAATCGGTTGGAAAGAGTACGAGATGGAAGTGGTCCGTGACAAAAACGACAACTGCATCATCATTTGTGCCATCGAGAACTTTGACCCTATGGGCGTGCATACAGGCGACTCAATCACCGTTGCCCCAGCGCAGACATTGACCGACAAGGAATATCAAATCATGCGTAATGCCTCTTTGGCAGTACTGCGTGAGATCGGTGTAGAAACAGGCGGCTCAAACGTACAGTTCGGTATCAACCCTGATACGGGCCGTATGGTCGTCATCGAGATGAATCCACGTGTATCACGCTCG
The DNA here is from genome assembly GCF_001606025.1 of Psychrobacter alimentarius. Classification (NCBI taxonomy): domain Bacteria; kingdom Pseudomonadati; phylum Pseudomonadota; class Gammaproteobacteria; order Moraxellales; family Moraxellaceae; genus Psychrobacter; species Psychrobacter alimentarius. The sequence goes on from NZ_CP014945.1 coordinate 2,147,109, forward strand.
TCTGCCCTCGCCTCAAAAGCCACTGGCTTCCCAATTGCCAAAATCGCAGCAAAACTGGCGATTGGCTATACGCTAGATGAATTGCAAAACGACATCACAGGCGGCAAAACGCCAGCCAGCTTCGAGCCTGCGCTTGATTATGTCGTGACCAAGATTCCTCGTTTTAACTTTGAAAAATTCCCACAAGCGGACAACATCCTATCGACTCAGATGAAATCGGTCGGCGAAGTGATGGCGATTGGTCGTAACTTCCAAGAGTCGATGCAAAAAGCCTTACGCGGTATGGAAACAGGCGCGGATGGTTTTGATGAGCAAGTTGACTTATCAAAAGTCAGTGCTGAGAAGGCTCGTAGCGAAATTATCAATCGCTTGACGATTCCAACCCCTGATCGTATCTACTACATTGCAGACGCTTTCCGCGTTGGTATGAGCGTCGACGAGGTGTTTAAATTCACTAAGATTGACCCATGGTTCTTGGTACAAATCGAAGACATCGTTAAAACCGAAGCAACCGTGAAATCCTTAGGCTTTGGTGGATTGAACGAGAAAAATCTACGCAGCTTTAAGCGTAAAGGTTTGTCAGATTTGCGTTTGGCTAAATTGCTTGGCGTGTCACAAAAGCAACTACGTAAAAAGCGTTGGGATTTAAACGTCTATCCAGTGTATAAACTTGTTGATACGTGCGCCGCAGAGTTTGCCACCAGCACCGCTTATATGTACTCAACCTACGATAGCGAATGTGAAGCCAACCCAACTGACAAGAAAAAAATCATGGTTATCGGTGGCGGCCCTAACCGTATCGGTCAAGGTATTGAGTTTGATTACTGCTGTGTCCATGCAGCGCTTGCCATGCGTGAAGACGGCTATGAGACTATCATGGTCAACTGTAACCCTGAAACGGTTTCGACCGATTATGACACTTCTGACCGTCTATACTTTGAGCCAATCACATTAGAGGACGTGCTAGAGATCGTCCGTATCGAAAATCCAGATGGTGTGATTGTCCAGTTCGGTGGTCAAACGCCTTTGAAACTTGCCCGCGCTTTAGAATCTGCTGGCGTAAAAATCATCGGTACTAGCCCTGATGCGATTGATCGCGCTGAAGACCGTGAGCGCTTTCAGCACATGATTCAGCAGCTTAATTTGACTCAGCCATCAAACGCTCTAGCCACCAGCTTAGAAGATGGATTGGTTAAAGCAAAAGATGTGGGCTATCCACTGGTTGTACGTCCATCGTATGTCCTTGGTGGTCGCGCGATGGAAATCGTCTATAACGAAGATGAACTAAGACATTATCTACGTACCGCCGTACAAGCCTCGAATGAGGCGCCTGTCCTACTCGATCGCTTCCTAGATGACGCCATCGAAGTCGATGTGGACTGCGTATGTGACGGTACAGATGTCGTCATCGGTGGTATCATGCAACATATCGAACAGGCAGGTGTCCACTCTGGTGACTCAGCTTGCTCACTACCGCCATACTCACTATCAGATGAGCTGTGTGATGTCATGCGTGCACAAACCGTGGCTATGGCAAAGGAGCTTGGCGTGGTTGGCCTCATGAACGTTCAGTTCGCGGTCAAAGGTGAAACGGTTTATATCTTAGAAGTGAACCCCCGTGCTGCCCGTACTGTCCCGTTTGTCTCTAAGTGTATTGGTACGTCATTGGCACAAATCGCCGCTCGCTGTATGGCTGGTACGTCACTGAAAGACCAAGGCTTTACCACTGAAATCGTTCCTTCATTTTACGCGGTTAAAGAAGCGGTATTCCCATTTGCTAAGTTCCCTGGTGTCGATCCAATCTTGAGTCCTGAGATGAAATCAACGGGTGAAGTAATGGGCGTGGGTAAGACTTTTGGCGAAGCATTTTACAAAGCCATCATCGGTAGTAATGAGCGCTTGCCAGGTCTGCCTACTGAGGGCGAGAATAAGACCGTCTTTATCTCAGTTCGTGATAGCGATAAAGCACAAATCGCTCCTATCGCTCGTCAACTTGTAGACTTCGGTTTCAATATCGTATCGACCACAGGAACGCAAAAGGTACTGAGCGATGCTGGTATTGAGTGTAAGCAAATCAACAAAGTTACTGAAGGCCGCCCTCATATCGTTGATGCCTTGAAAAACGGTAAGATTGACCTTATTATCAATACGACTGAAGGTAAGCAGGCGCAAGAGGATTCATTCTCTATTCGTCGTAGTGCCTTACAAGGTAAAGTCTTTTATGTCACCACGTTAGGTGCAGCAGATGCAGTTTGTAAATCTTATGCGATTGACTTGCCATTTGAAGTCTATAAGTTGCAAGATTTACATGAACAAGCAAAGACTATTGACGTGACTGAATAATTTCAGTAGATTAAGCATAACCGCTAAGCTTATACAAAAGCTTAGCCAAGACTTGTTATTGATTATTCTGTGACAATCGTACGTTAAAAAAACAATATCTTTAAAGAGTCAAACCTACAAAAGCATAGTGGCTGAACTGCGACTATGCTTTTTATTACGTAAGGTTCAGTGCGCTTGGTACTGTCAGTTTGCTTGGTACTAAGAGTAAATGTGCTAATACATAATAGCCCGTTTACTGATGACACCATCTGAACCCCACTCTTTTTATATTTCATACTCATTGCAACAACATTGACACCATCTCCTTATGAGGTGGTGTGGTGTTATTGGTTTAAGGAAAAAACATGCAACGTTATCCCATGACTCCGCAAGGACATGCGGCTTTAGAAGCCGAATTAAAACAGTTAAAAAGTGTCGACCGTCCACGCATCACAGCTTCCATTGCTGAGGCCCGTGAACACGGCGATTTAAAAGAAAACGCTGAATATCATGCTGCTCGTGAGCAACAAGGCTTTTGTGAAGCACGTATTCGTGATATCGAAGCAAAACTTGGTGGTGCTCAGGTCATCGATCCTTCAACGTTACCAAAAGAAGGTCGTATCGTGTTTGGCGTCAGCGTCGTGATCGAAAACATGGACACTGAAGAAGAAAAACAGTACAAAATCGTTGGTGACGATGAAGCCGACTTCAAAGCTGGCAAAATCTCAGTCAACTCACCAATTGCTCGTGGCCTTATCGGTAAGTTTGAAGGTGATGAAGTACGTATCGAAACCCCTAAAGGTGTGGTTGAATACGAAGTAATGAAAGTTATCTACGATTGATTTTGTGCTTATCGTGCCTTTATAAAAACATGCTTTGATAGAAGCTCTATATTAAAGCAGACGAAACAGCAGCTCATCTAGCTAATAGGCAAATAACATCATTTAAACCGTCATTATATATAAAATAGCAGTTACACAATGCTGCTTTTCTACTCAATTTGTTTTGGCGCATAATTGCTTGAGTATGGATATTTATGCCATTTGGTATAACTTCTAATCGAAAATAATGATGGTTTGATAGTTAATATTGACTGTCGTCAGTACCGAAACCCTTGTTATTTGGCATACTCTGTTGTGTCATTTAACAAGGGTTTTTCTTGTCTATACATTATTTATTGCTGTTTCATTTACCGTTATTTTAAAGGAGCCTTTTATGAGCATAAATTTTGATACATCATTAACCACAGTGGTCTCGGCCATTATGGCGGGTGCCGTACTGACGGTATCAGTGGCACATGCTGCGCCTGAAATCGCCATTAGCTCGCCTGCTGGTGGTAGTACGACTGTCGTTGAACAATACTCAGACGGTAAGACGGCAACCATCACTGCGACACCAAATGGTATTACCATGCAGGATGGTATGCCTTATGCCGTCACTCAAGTGACAACGGTTCCGCGATATGTTGTCCGTCAAGCTGGCAATAACAGTACGGTTGTGACTCAAGGTAGCACCACGGTTACCAGCGTGCCTGTCAGCAACCAAGTGACCAATACTGTCTCCAACGTGGACGTTATCACTACGCCCGTCAGTACCGTGACACAAGTAACGCCTGTCACAACAGCGACGCAGCTACCCGTGACCAGCCAGATAACCACAACGTCATTAGATGCTCTACGACTTACCCCGACATTTAGTACGCCTGATATCGTCAATGCCCAAACCAAAGTCATGAAGATCCTAAAAAACAGTGCTGGACGTGACGTCGCAGTCCCTGCCAATCACATAGCGCCCGGCGACATTATCGAATACCACACCACTTATACCAATACCACAGCCCAACCAGTCAACGATATCAATGCGATGGTATCTCTACCAAGCGGCGTGCAACTGGTATCATTGAATAGTTCGATACCAACGCTTGCAACCACAGGCGGCGGTAGCTATCAAACCATTCAACAAGTCGGTAACACGACCGTTATTCAAGAAAATTACTCAGGTCTTAAGTGGAACTTAGTGAACCTGAATCCCAATGCTGCTCAAACTGTGGTGATACGCGCCAAAGTTCAGTAAGATCTAATAGATAAATCCAGCTTTGAAATATTAAGCAATGACTCAGTAATACTCGGTATAAAAGGCTTCGTCCGCTAAATTAACTAATAGCGGGCAACGCCTTTTTTTGTTCTCTGACAATAAGTTTCAATGTTTAATAACGACTGTTTATCATTTGGTAAAGCGCTGCTTTTACTGTTTATAAACTGTACTTTAAAAAACGACACTAAATGTCGTGTTGTTTTTAATCTTTTCCTATAAATACAATAACTTAACGTCAATCTTGCTAAAATAGTCTTTCATTAATACATTGGTAAATACCCACTTATGGCAGCTATCAATTATGAAAGACTACAGGGCAAGCTCAATATTTTAGCAGACGCGGCTAAATATGATGTTTCTTGCTCTTCCTCGGCTGGTACGCGAAAAAACCAAGGTGGCGGACTTGGTGATGCCTCAGCAACTGGCATTTGTCACAGCTATACCGAAGATGGTCGCTGCGTCAGTTTGCTAAAGATTCTTTTGACCAATCATTGTATTTATGATTGTGCTTACTGTACTTCCAGAAAAAGCAATGACACGCCACGTGCCGCTTTTAGTGTGGAAGAAGTGGTTGATTTGACCATGCAATTTTATCGTCGTAATTACATCGAAGGGTTATTTTTAAGCTCAGGTATTTTTAAAAGCGGCGATTATACGATGGAGCGATTGGTTGAAGTTGCCAAGATATTGCGTACCCGCGAGCGTTTTAACGGTTATATTCACTTAAAAACCATTCCGGGTGCGTCAAAAGAGTTGTTGCTAGAGGCAGGACTATACGCCGATCGTCTAAGCGTGAATATTGAAATCCCAACCAAGTCAGGGCTGGCTCTGCTCGCACCAGAAAAATCACATGAGCAATTGAAAGCACCGATGGAGACAGTAAAAGAAGAGATTATTACTATTCGTGAGAGCCGTAAAACGCATAAAAAAGCACCGAAATTCACGCCAGCAGGTCAAACCAGCCAGATGATCGTTGGGGCAAGTAATGAGACAGACTTGCAGGTGATTCAACTATCCAGTCACTTTTACAAAACGTATGATCTAAAGCGTGTCTACTATTCTGGTTACGTACCCATGCTGTCTGATAATCGTCTGCCAGCGATTGGTACGCCCGTGCCAATGGTACGCGAGAACCGTCTCTATCAGGCAGATTGGTTGATGCGTTTCTATGGGTTTGGTGCGCATGAGATTCTAGAACCCGAGTCGCCATTCTTAGATTTGGACTGTGATCCAAAACTGGCTTGGGCAATACGCCATCGTGAGCATTTCCCAGTCAATATTCAAACCGCGACTTATGAGATGATCGTGCGGATACCCGGTATTGGTACTAAAACGGCCAAAAAAATCATCAAGGCACGTAAGTTTAATCAACTGACTTTATATCATCTAAAAAAGATGGGCGCCGCGGTCAATCGTGCCAAATACTTTATTGCCACCACAGGTAAAAACGAGCATTTAGCACATTTGACGCGAGATAACTTTCGTCAATACGTATTGGCGCAAACGCAAACCAAGTTTAAAGATCAGCGTAGCGGTCAGTTGGTGTTGTTTTAAATATCACAAGATCACTCTAAAACCCCATATATAGCCAGCGCTACTGGTAATATTTTTTGTAGCCTCTGTCACGCTATGCGAACAGCAAGCAAGAAAAATATTGCAGTAGCACCTGAGACCATACTCTGTATTTTAAATACGCTATCAAAATGTCGCTTTTAAGATAAGCCACAATATCCCTACCGTCATTTTAGGATAAAAAATGTCGCAACTTACTCTCGATACCTCTTATCCCATCGGTCAGTTAACGCCCAGTATCGTGCTCTATGAGCCAAGTTTTGAAGGGTGGCTTAGTGCTGTTTTTTATGTCTACGAACACAGATTACAGCACGAGCCAGCATTGCAACTGTTCGCTCAAGATGACTATGCGCCTTCCTTGATTGCTCAAGCAGTGAGCGTTCACAAAGATGAAGACAAAGCGGAGCGCGTATTAATAAAGCTGAATAAGCTTTTGGGCCGCTCAGGTATGCGCAATGTCTTATGGGGGTTTTTGTCCGAAAAAAACAATATCGGTACAACTTTGTTTCATGTGATTAAATATGCGATTGACTACCCTACTCGTCAGATTATGCAAGATGTAGGCAATTTAGAAGTGCTTGAATTGGTACAGACCGTAAAATCTGTAGGGCGTGAAAAGCATCGTATGGAAGCATTCGTGCGGTTTGAGCACACCACTGATGACATTTACTTTGCGCGTGTCGCACCTGATTTTAATGTCTTGCCTCTGATTGGTGAGCATTTTCGTCAGCGTTACCAAGATCAGCACTGGGCCATTTACGATCTGACACGCGGTTATGGCATTTATTATGACAAAAGTAACAGCACACCCTCCCAGCCTGCAGAACTGCAAACCATCACTGACCTTGATGATGCGGTGCTGCGCAATCCTGCTAGCATTCATAGTGATGATGAGCAGCGTTATCAAAAATTTTGGCAAGGCTACTTTACCAATGTCAATATTAAGGAGCGTAAGAACCCACGGTTGCATAAGCAATATTTACCGCAGCGCTATTGGAAATACTTAAGTGAAAAACAGGTCGTACCCAACGCTGAGCATCTGACAAAACGCCGTTAGGGGCTTTGAGGATTTTGACTATATTTTTGTAGTCGTTTTTAGCCATTCACCATTTGACCTTATCTTTTATCTTGATGGTTGAGTTTTGACTATTTTTAACTGACAATAGCAGCTTCATATCATTAACCAGTGACCCACGCTATTATGAAGATTATGCGCTTACTGTCGTCTCTCAAACATGATGAATCCGAGCGCGGTATCTTTCATCTTGGGCGCGCATTGGTAAAAAATGGGCACACCTCCATCATTGTCTCAAGCGCAGAGGAAGACAATGATTTGGTCAGACGTCTCAAACGTGATGGCAACCTCTACCATCAGTTGCATATGAATAAAAAATCTTGGTTATCATTACTACAAGTTGCCCCGCTACGACGATTGATTGAAAAGTACAATCCTGATGTCATTCATGTACATTCGCGTACCCCCGCATGGATATTGCACTTGGCTCTGCGCCGTGCTCGCGTCAAGCGCATGCCAAAATTGGTATCGACCATGTATGGCTTCTATCCTATCAATAAATATTCACAAGCGTTGTTGAATGTTGACACGATTATCACGGTCTCTGATAGTGTGACCAATTACTTAAAGAAAGGTTTGCGTCTTGAAGACGCTGACCCTAAAACCATCAAGCGGATTTACCGCGGCGTCGACACGCGCCGCTACCCTTATCGGCACAATCCTTCTGTATACTGGCTCCGACATACCTTTGCTGAATATCCTGAGCTTGAGCATAAAAAATGGCTGGTGTTTCCTACTATTATTGGTCATGAATACGGTCAAGAGTGGCTGATTGATATCTTAGGTAATTTACAAGAACAATTTCCCAACATCCACGCTATTATCATGGATGATGACTATAGAGAAAATGATGTCTCCCACCAAGACTTTCGTCAACGTACCAATACGTTAGGTTTGGCCGAGCGCATCACATACGTGGGTAGAAAACGCAATGACATGCGCGAATGGCTGTCAGCCGCCAATATTGTAATGGCACTTGCCAATGAGCCTGAATCAATTGGCATCAATGCTCTACAAGCCATTCATTTAGGTACGCCAGTCATTGGTTGGGATCAAGCAGCCTTCAGTGAAATATTACAACCGCTGTATCCGCAAGGCTTGGTAAAAAAATACAATGCCAATGCGCTTTGTAAAGCGGTGAGAAACCAGCTAGAAAGCGTGACGCGTCCTGAAATGACAAATAAATTTACCATGCGTGAGATGATTGAAGAGACGCTCGCCGTCTATCAAGGGCTTCATGATGCAGCAATAGCCAAAGAACAGGCCGAAATCGATGCTGCTGCCGACCGAAAGCTCAAAAGACGTTTAAAAAAATCCTCTCAGGCTACCCGAGAATCTACGGTTAGCGATGTTTCGTTCGATCAACGAGCACTGAATCTCAATCGCAAAAATGCCAATGTGAAACCGCTGCAAGAAACGCCTAAGGTAGCAGAGACCACAAAGGCGATTACGGATGCAGAAACCGTACAAGAGGATAAGAATTTGTAAATCCGTATCATATCGTCAATAAACATACACTTTAGGCTGAAAAACCTTGCTCATCCCTTTAGTGATAGAAAGCAAAAAACCCAGTGACTGCTTAAATAGCATTCATCGTTTGTCATCTATCATAATACGTGTGGTAAAAACAATTTCGATCTACAAAAACTCATCGTTCCCTCGATATATTTTTAACAGATGAAATCGAACATTAAGCGACCTTTATAGATCAGTAGATAATGGTGCTACAGTAGCGCAAACCAAGCGTCATTGACTAGATGATTTTCTAAATCGAAGCGGACATATATCCCTTCGCTGTCTTTTGTTGCGTACCAATGCTCATCACCTAGACCAATATTTATCTGGAAAAATTTCTCATTTATAATGTTACCTACGGTATAGATAGATCCTTCCGAAAAAAAATCGTTACCACTGGTACATTTCAATTGATCTCCACTTTTAATCATATATTTGTCCTCCATGACAATAAGAAAGTAGATAAAGATGAATAATTTGACTTTATAGTTTACAAATGTCAATAAATAAAAAATTGAATTATGTAATTTCTTATAGGTTTGCACTTTGACAAACTGTTTTGGCGATGACAGAAAAGGATATGTATCGCTCAATGAGTTGTGACTTCATGTTTTTTAGTTAGGACAAAAAACGCTACCCTTTAAAAATTCATGTCATGACTCTGATTTACGCTCTTCTGCTATCAATCTATTTACATACTTTTTAAAAGCAACAAAAAAGCCTAACGCTTGACGTTAGGCTTTTTTTACGATTGAACCAGTTTATTCAGACAAATAAAACTATTTTTTATATGGATTTTCTTTTAACCATTGCTGATTAGCAATTTTGAGCTCATGTAACTCATGATCCATAATTTCTTTGCTCTTACCTGGGTTTTTCATTGAAGCATAACCATATAATGCAACACCTAGAACTGTCCAGCCAAGGAAAATCCACCATTCAATAGCGACAAGAGCGGATGGCATACCTGGTAGATAAAGCGCCAACATACCAAGACTGAGCAGAATGGTAATAATACCAACCAATTTACCTGCTGGTACTCTAAACGGACGTACCATATTAGGCTCACGGTAGCGCAATACCAAAAACGATAATGCTACGCAAGTATAAGCGATAACAATACCAAACCCGCCAGCATCAACAATCCACACAAGCATTTTGCGACCAAACAATGGTGCTAATGTCGCCAAACCACCAATCAATAAAATCGCATTGACTGGGGTGTTGTACTTAGGATGTAGCTTGCATAAAAACTGCGGCAACATGTGCGTTTTACCCATGGCGTACAATAAGCGACTACCACCGATAAGGAATGCATTCCAGCTTGATAAAATACCTAGTACACCGCCGATAACAAGCAACGTACCTGCCCATTTACCATTCCAAGCATTGGTCATTGCATCAGCTGTAGCCAACGTTGAGTCTTGCGCTTGTAATAATGGTAAAGTCTTACCCACACTCCAAGCAACCGCCACGTACCAAAGTACAGCGATAATGATAGACACAATCAAAAATTTACCGATATTTGGACGGGTCAGATTGATTTCTTCTGCCGCTTGCGGAATCACGTCAAAACCAACGAATAAAAACGGTACCATTACCATGACGGTCATGATGCCGCCCATACCACCAATAAAGGCTGGGGCTTGTACTGAGTTGGATGTTTCGGGATTGAACAACAGGGCACCAATGAACAGCAATATACCCACGAGGAAAATACCTACGACTGCTAATTTTTGGAACCAAGCACTGACTTCCATACCGCGTATGTTGAGCCATGTGACAATCACTGAACCGATCATCCCGACAGCGACCCACGTGGCATAAACATCCCAGCCAGCGACATTCCAAAGATAACCTTGACTATAATTGGGAACGATATATTCGACAACAGTAGGCAGTGCTACCGCTTCAAAGGCCACCACGGAAAAATAACCAAACAAAATACTCCACGAACAGATAAAGGAGACATTCACCCCCAGTGCCCGATGTGTATATGTGTGCTCACCCCCTGTGATGGGCATAGATGCTGCCAGTTCTGCATACGCCACGCCGATCAAGATAACCACAAGACCACCGATCAAAAAGGCACTGACCGCACCCCATATACCTGCCGAGATAATCCAACCACCCGCCAGTACAACCCAGCCCCAACCGACCATGGCACCGAACGCCAATGCGATGATATCGAACACACCCAACGTTTTCTTTAATTCAGACATAACCTACTCCTTGTCTGTGTGTCATCCGTGTGAACCTATTACAGTTACACTATTTCTGTTTAGTGGGACAGTACCCACCCTATTTACCATATAGATCGTTTGCCTAAAAACCGTCGTTTGCTATTTATTTAATTTTTAAACAGACAGCAAAAACGGCGTCTTGACTTGCAAGGCGCCGTTCAAAAACACACTCTAAATGAGTGACATGAGAGCAACCTTGCTGTTGTATTAACAATAGCCTTGAACGCCTGTTCATCGTTGGCTAAAAGAGATCCATCAAACAGTAAATAACTATAAATGCTCTATACCTATAAAGTAGGTACTTAATTACGCCGTTAAGATGCCTTTGATGATATCCAAACCTTCTTGTAGGACGTCATCTTCAACAGTTAACGGAACCATCACACGAATCGCGTTGCCATACATACCACAAGATGCCAATAGCAAACCTTGTTCAAATGATTTTGCTTTTAGGTTGGCAGTTGCCTCAGTATCAGGTTTGCCTTCACTATCTACTAAGTCAAACGCTAACATAGCGCCTTTGTGACGAATATTACCAATGCTGCTCAGATTGAGACCTTTTAAGAACGACTCAATTTTGTCGCCAATCTCAATACTGCGCGCCAGTAAGTTCTCTTCTTCGATCACTTCTATAACGGCAAGTGCTGCCACACAAGCAAGTGGATTACCAGAGTAAGTGCCACCTAGGCCGCCTACTTGAGGCGCATCCATAATATCTGCACGACCAATGACGGCAGAGATAGGATAACCACCTGCCAAACTCTTGGCACAAGTCATAAGATCAGGCTCAACGCCCAATTGCTCGCTAGCAAACAATGTACCGGTTCTGGCAAAACCACACTGCACTTCATCAAAAATAAGTACGATGCCATGCTCATCACAGATAGCGCGCAATGCCTTAGCAAATGATGGGGTTACTTGATGGAAACCACCTTCGCCTTGAACTGGCTCAACGATCATTGCTGCCACTTCACTAGGATCGATGTCTGCTTGGAAAATCATCTCAAGGCTATGTAATGCTTGTGCCTCTGTGACATTTAACTCTTCAGCAGGGAATAGCGCATGGAATACAGGTCCTGGCATCGGACCAAAGTTCTTTTTGTATGGCAGTACTTTGCCTGTTAGGCTCATGCACATGAGCGTACGACCATGCCAACCACCAACAAAAGAGATGACACCTGGACGACCTGTTTTTGCACGTGCAATCTTGATACAGTTTTCAACGGCTTCTGCACCCGTCGTCAAAAAGAATGCCTTAGTATCGCCACTAATCGGCGCTTTTTCGCACAATTTTTCAGCCAAATCCACATAGCACTCATAGTTGATCATTTGTGCCGCAGTGTGAGTGAACTTATCCAATTGCTCATGCACACGCTGAGTAATTTTTGGATGGCTATGACCCGTATTAAGAACGGATATACCACCGACGAAGTCGATGTAACGCTTACCTTCTACATCCCAGATTTCTGAATTTTTTGCTTTTTCTGCAAAAATAGGAAAAGCAACGCCAAGTCCTGTTGGTAAAACTGCTTTGCGACGCTCAAGTAATGATTGATTGGTGGTTGTCATAAAAATATCCTTTTCTTTATCTTTGATATAAACAATCTCAGTTAGATAAACTAAAACCTGAGGATTCAAGATTGCATAATAAAATGAGTGGTAAAACGTTTGGGCAAATCATTAGCTGACGTCAGAACACCAGTATTTGATAACCACATAGTCTTCAATGCCATACTTTGAACCTTCACGTCCAAAGCCTGACTGCTTCACGCCACCAAACGGCGCAACTTCTGTAGAGATAAGACCTGTGTTATGACCAACAATGCCATACTCAAGACCTTCAGTCACACGCCATGCACGAGCATAGCCGTTGCTATAGAAGTAAGCGGCCAAGCCATAGATAGTGTCATTGGCTTGACGAATGACTTCTTCTTCATCTTTAAAAGTAAAGATAGTGGCAATAGGGCCAAAGATTTCTTCGTGCGCAATGTCCATCTCGCTCTTAATGTCAGTGATGACTGTAGGATTGTAAGTCAGCTCTGACGCTTCGTTTACGCTACCGCCTGTGACCAACGTCGCGCCTTTATCTAGCGCGTCTTTAAGCAACGCCTGCACCTTATCCAACGCTTTTTTACTGATTAGTGGACCAATATCTACGCCTTCTTCCATGCCGTTGCCAACATTAAGCTCGGTTACTTTTTTGACAAATATGTCTAAGAAAGCGTCTTTGATACTGTCTTGTACATAAACACGATTGGCACAAACACAGGTTTGACCAGCATTGCGATATTTAGAAGCGATCAAACCTTCAGCCGCTTTTTCGAGATCAGCATCATCAAAAACGATAAATGGGGCATTACCGCCAAGCTCTAATGAAAGTTTTTTGATGGTTGGTGCGCACTGAGCCATCAACGTACGACCGACTTCAGTAGACCCTGTAAACGACAGCTTATGAATGCGCGCGTCACCTGTTAAGATATCGCCAATAGTAGAAGATTTACCAGTCACAACTTGAATAACGCCTGCTGGAATACCTGCTTGCTCGGCCAACGCACCTAATGCTAAAGCAGAAAATGGCGTTTCTGTTGCAGGTTTGACTATAATGGTACAACCTGCTGCTAATGCAGGCGCCACTTTACGAGTGATCATCGCGGCTGGAAAGTTCCAAGGCGTAATCGCTGCGCAAACACCAATAGGCTGCTTTAAAATAACATGGCGCAGTTGTGATTTATTGGCAGGAATGACATCGCCATAAATGCGCTTACCTTCTTCTGCAAACCAGCGGATAAAGCTGTTAGCATAGCCAACTTCGCCACGTGATTCGGTTAAAGGCTTGCCTTGTTCGGCAGTCATGATGATTGCCAGATCTTCTTTATTGGCATCAATAAGGTCTGCCCATTTTAAGAGTAGCTCTGCACGCTCTTGCGCCGTTTTGGCTGCCCAAACACTCTGCACGTCATGAGCATAGGCAACCGACTCATTAATGTCTTCAGTCGTCAGGCTTGGCACAGTACCAATGACTTCACCATTAAAGGGGTTGGTTACGTCGATGGTGGCTTGGTCGCTCGCGCCATGCCAACTGTCTTTAATGAAACACTGCTGTTTCAGCAGTTCTGGGTTTGATAGCTGTAGCGTATGCTGTGACATATAAACGCTCCTTGTAATTGGGAATTGCAGATTTATCAAAATAAAAGCATAACGATAAATAAATGTTTAGGTATAAAATACGGGTTGATAACACTTTGTATGTTCAATATACTGAACATTAATTCTATATACGAGACATTATTATAGGAATGATAGTCGGTTATTTGCAACCCCTAAAATCATTTCTATGAATATTTCTTTCATTATTTTTCTATCTTATTAATTTTACTCACTTTTATGGGTTATTTATGAGCGTCACTTCCGTTCCTGCATTAGACAAGACTTTCCAAATTTTAGATTTGATTACTGATAGCCTCCAACCTTTAACGGCTGCTCATATCTCTAAAGAATTGGATCTGCCCCGTAGCTCAACGCATAATATTCTGCAGAGCTTACTGGCAAAGCATGTGATCTATAAAGATGCGGAGAACCGTTTTCATTTAGGGTCTTATTTGATGTATTGGGCGGGCAAGTACGAACAGCAGCAAGGCGTCATACAATTATTCAAAGAGCTTATCGTGCAGTACCCTATTCTGCTACAGCATACAGTTACGTTGTCTAAGCTGGATTTGGGCGAAGTGGTATTTTTGGCGTGCCATGAAGCGCCCGCTCCACTTGGATTTACCTTTCGCGCTGGTGTCCGTGTACCTGCGGTATTTTCTTCAACAGGTAAGGCGATGCTTTCAACACTGTCTATGGAAAACATAAAATCCATGTATGCGACAGGCTTTCCCGCGCCTATGACACCGCGCGGTGTGAAAAACTTTACTGATTTGGAAGCGGAGTTAGCTGATATTCAAAACAGCCGAATATCTCTTGATGATGGGCAGCTGCGCGAGGGAATGTATTGTTTAGGCACGTATATTCGTAATGCTTCGGGTAATGTCATTGCCGGTATGGCGGTCAGTTTTTTGCAAGGAGAATATGAGGTCAAACGGGCAGAAGTCAGCGCGGTATTGATTGAGTTAGCGAAACAAATGGAGCAGCGTTTAGGATTTTGCTCTAATGAGGCGAAGTGATGTGATAGCGTCGCTATATGGGTCGTGTCGTTCATGACCCATATAATAAAATCAGAGGTAAATCGGTTTTAAGAACCCATCAGACAATGCCATCTGCTTTTAGCTTGGCTATCATCTCGCTATCATAACCCAAATCTGCAAGTGTACTATCAGTATGCTCACTGAGACGTGGCGGCGGTATACGATAAGAGACTGGCGATGCGGACAATTTAATGGGGCTACCGAGCGCTTTTATCGGGCTGTCAAATGCGGCAAAATCAACAATCATCTCACGTGCTTTTGCTTGCGGCATCGCCAACGCTTCAGCGACATTGTGTATCGCACCGCATGGAACACCTGCTTGATCCAAAACTGCCAGCCAGTGTGCTCTTGGTTGCTTGGCAAACCGCTCAGCAAGTGCGTCGCATAATATATCTCGATGCGCAACGCGATCAGGGTTGGTCATAAAACGGCTATCCGTGTGCCAGTCAACTGCCAGCACCTCGCAAAGCTTGGTAAACTGACTGTCATTGCCGCAAGCCAAGATAAAGTGCGTTTCGTTTTCAGCTGCAAAAACTTGATAAGGAACGATACTCGGATGCTGATTGCCAAGTCTTGGTGGTATCTTGTCCGAGGCAAGATGATTCATACCCACATTGGCTAGCATTGCCAACGCACTGTCTAATAACGCCACATCTACCTGCTGCCCAAGCCCAGTGTTTTGACGCGCCAATAATGCCGCTTGAATACCAATCGTCAGCTGCAAGCCTGCAAACAAATCAACGACTGCCACACCAACTTTGTGCGGTTCGCCATCACTAGGACCTGTGATACTCATCAGTCCTGACAAACCTTGAATAATATAATCATAGCCGGGTCGCGCTGCATCTGGCCCTGTCTGCCCAAACCCTGTTAAAGAAGCATAGATCAGGCGCGGGTTGGCTTGCTTGAGACTGTCGTAATCCAAGCCGTATTTTTTAAGACCACCCACCTTAAAATTCTCTACCACAATGTCGCTGCCAGCAATGAGCTGTTTGATGATGGTTTGCCCTGCTGGCGCAGTGATGTCTACGGTCAGTGATTTTTTATTGCGGTTGATGGTGGCGTAATAAGCTGATGTGTTATCGCTGAATGTTGGTGGTGCCCAGTGCCGTGTTTCGTCCCCTATCTTGGGACGCTCAACTTTGATGACGTCTGCGCCTAGATCAGCAAGTATTTGGGTACAAGAAGGACCTGCCAGCACTCTTGATAAATCGAGCACTTTGATACCATGCAATGCGCCTTTGGGTACGTCACCGCTTTCACTGATACTGTCATTAGTATCTTCATTGATATTGCCATCGGGTTTAACAATATGATCAGTGCTTTTAGACGAGGATGGCGTGGACATGGCGACAGTCATAATAATCCCTTATTTTTAACGTATTCTTTGTTGCTTTAACATGCAGTGATTATGGATAACCACTAAAAAACGTACGTTACTGTCCATAAATACTATTTGGTGAATCAGACAGTGACGTACGCTATAAGATAAAACTATACTAACAGTTATTACCTAGACAAGATTAATAAAATGCTTGAATGCCTGTCTGTGCACGGCCTAAGATAAGTGCATGAATATCATGCGTGCCTTCATAAGTGTTGACGGCTTCTAGATTCATCACATGGCGAATAATATGGAATTCATCAGAGATACCATTGCCACCATGCATATCACGAGCCACACGAGCAATCTCTAATGCCTTACCGCAGTTGTTGCGTTTGATCATAGAAATCATCTCAGGTGCCGCATTGTGCTCATCCATCAAGCGACCAACACGCAGCGCCGCTTGTAGACCCAAAGCAATCTCAGTCTGCATATTGGCAAGCTTCAACTGTACCAGCTGCGTTGCGGCGAGCGGACGACCAAATTGCTTGCGGTCTAGCGTGTACTGACGGGCAGCCTTCCAGCAGAATTCTGCCGCACCCATACTGCCCCAAGCGATACCATAACGGGCTTTATTCAAGCAGCCAAACGGTCCTTTTAGACCACGGATATCTGGGAAAGCATTGGCTTCAGGGACGAATACTTTGTCCATGACAATCTCACCCGTGACGGACGCACGCAATGAAAATTTGCCTTCGATTTTTGGGGCGGACAGTCCTTTCATGTCTTTTTCTAAGACAAAACCACGAATCTCGCCTGCATCGTCTTTTGCCCACACGACAAACACATCCGCGATAGGGCTGTTGGTGATCCACATTTTATTACCTGTCAGCTCATAGCCGCCATCAACCGCACGCGCGCGTGTCGACATCGATGATGGGTCTGAGCCTGAATCTGGCTCTGTCAAACCAAAGCAACCGACATATTCACCCGTAGCAAGTTTGGGTAGATATTTTTCTTTTTGCTCTTCTGTGCCGTACGCCCAAATAGGATGCATCACTAGGCTGGACTGTACGCTCATCGCTGAGCGGTAACCTGAATCCACCGCTTCCACCTCTTTGGCAATCAACCCATAAGCCACGCTCGACAGTCCAGCACAACCATAGCCCTCAATCGTCACGCCAAGTAGACCCATTTCACCCATTTGACGCATGATGTTGCGATCAAAGTGTTCGTTACGGTTGGCCTCCACGATATTTGGCATCAGCTCTTTTTGAAAAAACTGATGAGCGCTGTCAGTGACCATACGCTCCTCTTCTGTCAACTGATCACGCAATAAAAAAGGGTCTTCCCAATCAAAACGTGGGCTGGTCGATGTTGCCATGTGTTTCTCCTTGATATCAGTCTTCCTGACTGAAGAGTAATGATTAATAAGCCGTTTGATTTAACAAGTCATTGACTTCGCTATTCCGCTATGCGAAACTTAGTTTCACAATATAATTCTATTTAAGCAAAGTTTCAGTGTGCTGTAAACCTTTATCAAAGAAATATGAGTATAAAATGACAAACTCTTTATCGAATATCCCACCATTACTCGATCGAATGGATAGCGCTCTTCATCAAAATAAAGAAGACAATGACCGACAATTTGTGACAGCGCTGGGTCGTGGGTTGATGCTATTAACGGCTTTTGAGCATCAAGAGGTACTCAGTCATCAACAATTATGTCAAATGACCAAACTGCCAAAAGCGACCATCACGCGACTTATCCATACCCTTACCATACTTGGGTTTTTAAGCATCACAGAGCACGGACACTATCAGCTGGGTAGTAGTGCGATGAGGCTCAGCGCTACCGCATGGAGTCGTCATGACATGGTTGCCGCAGCAGAACCATTGCTACGGCAGTTTGCGCGCGAAAACGAAGTATCCGTGAATTTGGCCACAGAGATTGGAGGAGAAATGCGCTATCACGCATGCTGTCGTAGCCCGGCGCGCCTCTCAGTCAACTTACAAGTTGGCTCAGCAGTACCCGTGGCGTACACCGCGATTGGCCGCGCTTTTTATGCAGCAAGCTCACCAGTCAGACAAGACATTATTCTAAAAAATATACGAGATAACGTGTCTGCAACAGAGTACGCCCCTGCACAAGCCGCTTTGGATCAAGCTGTAGAACACTATAGTAAGTATGGGTATACGGTCTCTGATGGTGAGTTTTCTACTGATATATTGGCCGTCGCTGTCGGTGTGTATGATGTCGCAACTGGGCAGTATACGTACTCGCTTAATGCCAGTGTCCCAAGTGCCAACTGGGATATGGACGAGTATGCGTCGATGATTGTGCCCAAGTTGCAAACGTTGGCGGAGCGGATTGGGAGTGGGGTTTAGCGGTTGGCTAAGTCGATTGACACGTCAAAGTATGTACGTTTCAGCCTATGATCAGATTAATATTTTGTTGACATAAGCTTAAATGAAGAAGTTTTCACTAGAAAAAATAATAATCCGTTTTGATCTTGAGTCTTGATCGTAAAAATAAAGTCAGCGCATATCGGTAGTTTGATAGTTTATTGTCATTCCAAAAAGCGCTGGTCATTCTCTCGATACCATTGCCAAGATTGTTCTAGTAATTCTTTTGGACAGTTAAAGTTGTCGGCATATTTCTGATAAAGTAGGATTTGATAATATGAAAAATCAAAAAATCGGTATAAAATACCTGTGTCTATATAGTCTTGATAACACCATCCTTTATTGTAATAGTCCGTCATAAACACTGGGTCTTCAGTCATTCGATTGGCAAATTTGTCTCGGTACGCATCCTTATCTTCTTCACTGAAAAAGCTATAAAAATCCTTTCTATGACTGGTAAGATTAACATAGAGTATTTTTAATGGATCAAAATGCCTAAAGATTATAGGGTATAGCGGGAAACCTATATCGCTTGTTTCTTCTTCGTCATAGTCTAAAGCATTCATAATTCTTTTAGAGCTTTCATACATGACGCTGATAACCAACAGCCTACCCTGTAAAAAAGAGTTTAACAGTCCAATCTTAAAAACGTTATCTACGCCTTCATCTTTAGGATCAGTGATGGTTATCGCTTGATAGGCATAAATATCACCTTCGTCAGGAAAAACATCAAGCTCAATGTCCTCTTTATTGGGTAAGTAGATATTATGATAGTTATACTCATTGAATGGGTAACTTGGACCGCTGTTGCCCAAAAAAAATGCCTCACAGAACATCCTAAGCGTCCCCGATATATAAGTAAAATTCTCATCTATAACAAGTTTATCTTGTAAAGATTTCGGCAACGATTCTTTGTCAATTTGACTGGCACGGATGTTAAACCCTCGATCAATAAAGTATTCAATAAATGGGGCTAAGCTGTATTCTTTATCATCATCAAGCTTAGCAACTATTTCAATAGGGTCATCGCTCATTTTAATCTCAAAAAAATTATAAAGTATTATCTCGAAACTTGCGCCAAAACCTCATTCCAATTCCCTTTTAACGGCTGTTTTTCAACATATAACCATCTGATAATCGCCAGTTGCAAGCGTACATAATTTGGATTCATCGTTATAGGAAATTTATTTCTTCTTTCTGGCGATCAGTTTTCCAATATGGAGAGCGAATAACATCAAATACCTCGTCAAACATTGCATCAATCTCAGCACCTACCTCTGCGCTAGACTGCTGCTCAATCAATAGTTTATTGAGCTGCTTTGTCCAATTATATAAGTTTTCAGTATATCGAAATGACTTTCTAACGCTAAGGTGCGCTTTTGCGTCTTTTAATTGCCCTGCTATCATAAGATGCCAAATACTAGATAAATACTGACTTTGAGTCACATCTTCCCAAAGGCTACCTTTATATACTTTTAAATGGTTTAGTAATGAATCGCTGACACAGGCCAACTCAGTCATATTGATATTTTCATCAGCTAATAAAGCCTCAATAAATAATTTATAAATTAATATACTCGGTCTATCTTCTTTTATGTATAGATCCTCACCATTCCAGCGTTCAGTCTCACTTTGGGGTAAAGCCAATATAGCATTGGCGATATCTAAAGAAACTTGCAGATAAGCAGTAGATACTTGTTCATCAAATTTAGTAAATATCAAGTATATAGCTTCTTCAAGATAATGCCTGACAGAGAAGCTTGGCATAGTCGTTAATGATGTCTCTTCAACTACAAATGTTTTATTAAAATCTTTACTCTTTTTATAGTAAAAATCAGATTCGGGAACTACTCTAGCTTTTAACTCTTTTTTCCATTCGTTAAATCTATTGTCATGAGAGAATTTCTTCACCCCGACTTTATTTAAAAAACTAAACATACTTTTTCCTTTTTAGTCATATATTTAAATTTAGGGCAAAATCTCTGGTAGCTCTATAATTCGCTTAATTGACATACCCATTGTATTATTTGTCACACCAATTTTAGATGTTGATAGCTTTGTCCTAAAGCTTACATAAAGTTCAATTTCAAAAATAGATTGATAAATCCATTAAACTGATTACCAATCAAGTGAAAACCAACATTACTTGGTTTAGAGCCTGTATCTTTACCAATTTTTGTCGTAGTGATGCCAGCTATTTTTTGATGTTTATGGTCTTTAAGATTAATCGTTTCAGTTGCTAAATTGACAGGGATTTTTTCTTAATACGCTTTAATCAATACTTGATTATTAATCCAACCCATCAAACCTCAGCCCAAATTTCATCAAATACTTACGCAATCTGTCGCTATCATTCGGGCTTTTTAGCTTATCGCGTGAGTTGGCATACAGATAACGCCCTGCTGCCGCTTGGCTGCTGTGCTGATAGCAGACCTCAATCACATACGCCAGCTGCACCGCATCAAAGGGGTCGAGCGCGTCTTTGTCGTAGCTTGATAGATGGCGGCTCAGCACCGTATCCGCGTGCGCTTGTTGCTCGGTTAGGCTGGGCGCATACGCCTTATCCGCCTGATGGTGGGCGCTATTAGGTAATACCCACAGATGTTTAAGGCGGGTGATTTCTGCCTTAACATCGGGCATACGAATCACTTTGCCCTCGCACAATGTCGTTAAGCGCGTCATGCTGGCGCTTAAATCACGAAAGTTGCCCTGCCACGTCGCCGCGTGACTCATGGCAAAGGCTTCAAAATACGCCCGCGCCTCAGGCTCAAAGCGATATTGCTGCTGTTGCTCACTGCCCAAACGCGCCAGCTCATAGTCGATATTGGCAGGTAAATCCTCAAGGCGATCTTTTAATGACGGCAAAAAGAATGTCCACGTGTTGAGCCGCGCAAACAAGTCTGCTCGAAATGTCCCGTCAACGACTGCTTGCCGCAAGTCCTTATTCGTCCCCGCCATCAATTGAAACGATACGTTAATCGGTATATCACTACCGAGCGGATAAAATCGCTGCTCTTCTAACGCGGTGAGTAGCATGGCTTGTTCATCGAGTCCTAGCTCACCGATTTCATCCAAAAATAATAAACCGCCATCAGCAGATTTTAGCAGACCCTCACGATTCGATGCTGCGCCCGTGAAAGCGCCCTTCACATGACCAAATAGCACACTCATGGCCGTATCACCACGCAAGGTCGCACAGTTGACTTCGATAAATTTATCAAGTGTGTACTTGCTTTGTGTGGTACTACTCGCTTTGGCTTTTTTGAGCGCGTAGATTTGACCTGCCAGTTGCGACTTGCCTGCTCCTGTTGCACCCATCAGCAATATTGGAGCAGTCGAGCGCGTGGCGACTTTTTCGATATCAGATATTAATTTTTGATAAGCGTCATTTTGCGTGACCAAATTCGCTTGCAACGTTTGCCAATGCTGCTGTTTTTCTGCTTCAAAACGTTCACGCAAACCATCATAGCGTGACACATCCAAGTCAATCACTTGATAACGACCTTGTGGGTCAGTTTGGTCGGGTCTTGGACAAGGTGACGTCTGAATCAAATCTGCTGGAATAAAACCTGCCTCTACCAATAAGAACCAACAAATCTGCGCCACGTGCGTGCCCGTGGTCAGATGCAGCAAATAGTCCGTACTATCTTGAAAATCAAACGCCGTTACAAAGTCATACAACTCAGCATAAACCTCGGCAAAATCCCACGGACTCGATAGCGCCACGTGATGACCAATGACTTTAGTATGCGGACTGACTTGCGCCACGTCATCGACGATGATCTTAAATAAGCGCTTATCGCGTTTGCTGTATAAGATATGCAGCTCATCGACGAGTAATTCATCGTGCAACCCCAGACTGACAGTTGGACGCCAGCGTTGCCAACGGTTTTCACTAAAACCATTGTCTAAGGTCGTGCCGAGGAAGCCGATTACGGCGGTTTTATTCAGCATCTTTGTCATCAGTTTCACGTTTGATTGACATGGTTTCTAATAGATACTTTTCACCTTTAGATGTGATCTCCCAATAGCTAGTAGTGCCTATGCTATCAAAACTAATATAACCTAAAGACAAAAACTGAACTTTTATTTGCTCAAAGTCAGCAAGGGCTATTTCTGGATAAATGAAATTTCTATATTTTCCAGAAGCTATATATTCACTTAAAATATTAAAAATAAAATCCTCGTTCTTTTCATTAAGAATTTTTGGAGCAATACATTTGAATAAATTATTCCAAGTTACCTTTTGTTGCCACGACTTTTTTTCTATCTGTCCATTGTTTATCACATCACACTTCAGAGATATTAAAATTTCATCATCACCCTGTGCTAAATCTAACATCTCACTTTTGTTCTTTTGCAATCCCTGAATTTGTTTTTCAAGCTTATTATTTTCTTGTCTAAGGTCATTCAGTTGCTTTAATAGTTCAGTATTATCAGTTGCTTGATTGCCTCTAACCCATCCTACTGCGGGATAAGTTTTTATCGTCTTAGGAAGGCTAAGCGCAACTAGACCTGACAACTCTTTTGCATCGTCCCAAAACTTAACTAAACGGTTAGTAGTAACTTTTTGCCTGAATACTTGTAGTTTTTGTTGAGCTTCAGAGTCCATCTCCACTTTTTCAACAGCTAATTTTTCAGGACTACCATGTACCAATGCGATAACCTTAATATCTTTACTAATAGCGTAATCGTACTCCATTTCTGTATAACTAATACCCTCATCAGATAAACTGCCGTATCTACCACCTATGATTAGTAAGTAATAATCACTGTCATCAATTACCTTTTTGATGAATTTAAATTGCTCTTCATCCAGTGCGGGAAAAAGTTCCATTCCAGCAGGAATACAATCCATTTCCATGAGCGTCTGAATAACGTTACTTCTTTCATCTTTTAGGTCTGCAAATGTAGAACTCACAAATACCTGATATCTCTTATCCATCTGCACTTCTCCCTTAGAAAATATAATATTTTCTATAAAAATATTTTTTATTCTATTAATAATAAAATCTCTAAATTATATATGATATTCAAAAAATATTTTAAATTTATTTATTACAATAATATCAGACACTTATATAAAAAATATCTTATGTGGATAATTATTGGCACACTCTTCGCACTATATAAAGTATAAGAAAATAAATTATTTTTATAAGCCGATATTCTAAATAAGGAACCTATTTATGCAACCAATAAATCATAATGTTATTCAGGACGGTGGAACGCCAATCAGACTTTGGACAAAGGGCGTTCCTGTCGATCCAAAAGCACATGACCAGCTTATCAAAGCATCACAAATGCCGTTTGTCTATAAGTGGCTCGCGGTGATGCCTGACGTGCATGTCGGGATTGGCGCAACTATCGGTACGGTATTGCCAACCAAAGAAGCGATTATCCCTGCGGCTGTCGGTGTCGATATTGGCTGCGGTATGATGGCAGTACAAACGACGCTGACCGCTGATGACTTGCCTGATAATTTGCGCGGTCTGCGCACTGAGCTTGAAAAAGCCATTCCACACGGCCGTAGCAAAACTCGTGGACGCGGTTCTCGTCGTGATGTCGGTGCATGGACAAATCCTGATAATAGCGTCAAAGATAGCTGGGGTACATTGGTCGATGATTTTAATTATCTGACCCAAAAGCACCCTAAGCTTAAAAACACCAATAACCTGACTCATTTGGGAACGCTGGGTACGGGCAACCATTTTGTAGAAGTGTGCTTGGATGAGACCAATCAGGTGTGGATCATGCTGCATTCAGGTTCGCGCGGCGTGGGCAATGCCATCGGTCGCTACTTTATTGAGTTGGCGCGTGAGGACATGCGTAAGTGGTTTATCAACTTGCCCGATAAGGATTTGGCTTATTTCGCCGAAGGGACTGAGCACTTCGATGACTACTGGTTTGCCGTAGGCTGGGCGCAGCGTTTCGCTTTCAAAAACCGTGAAATCATGATGGAAAAAGCAATCAAAGCTTTGCGTCAAATTGTGACGAAACCGTTTGATGCGGCAGTTAAAGCGGTGAACTGTCATCATAATTACGTCGATAAGGAAGAGCACTACGGTGAGGAAATATTTATTACTCGTAAAGGCGCGGTACGTGCTCGCGTTGGTGAATACGGTATCATCCCAGGATCAATGGGCGCAAAATCCTTTATCGTGCGCGGTAAAGGCAACGAAGAATCCTTTTGCTCTTGCTCTCATGGTGCAGGTCGCGTGATGTCACGTACTCAGGCAAAACAGGAATTTACGGTAGCCGATCAAATCGCGCAAACCGAAGGTGTGGAATGCCGTAAAGATAGCGATGTGATTGATGAGATTCCAGCGGCTTATAAGAATATTGATGATGTGATGAACGCGCAGAGTGACTTGGTGGAAGTGGTACATACCTTGCGGCAGGTGGTTTGTGTTAAGGGTTGAGAAGCGTTAATAGAAGGTCTGGGAGACCTTTTTAGCTTCGCAAGAGCCAGGCTGTGCTTGGCTGATTTACTTGTTAGAAGTAATGTATGTATAGTACTGAGATAAAAAATGAATAAATTTGACGATAGAAACATAATTTAGAAGACAGATTAATCTAACAAAACAAATAATATATACTTTTTCAAGCTAAAAAATTGAGGGAAATAAGATGAGTAAATCTTGGCAGTGTCCTTTTTGCAGTCACCACGCAATAATAGGTACAGGAAATATTAGCTCAGGTAATCTAAGTTTCGATGACGGTAATAAGTACGGTAAGTTATGCCTAAGGTTAGAAACCATTACTTGTCCAAATCCAAACTGTAGAGAGTTTACTATAGAATCCGAACTACGTGAGTTGAAAAAAACTCACCCTTCTTATGTTTTTGGAAATACATTAAGTAGCTGGAAATTACGCCCACAATCTTCAGCTAAACCTTTACCTAGCTATATTCCTACAGCTATAAAGGAAGATTACGAAGAAGCCTGCTTAATTTTAAATTTAAGTCCTAAGGCTTCCGCAACACTTGCTCGCCGCTGCTTGCAAGGAATGGTTAGAGATTTTTGGGAAGTTAAGCCTCAAAACTTGGCTAAAGAAATTGAATCTATCAAAGATGAAGTAGAACCGGATACTTGGGAAGCTATAGACGTAGTTAGAAAAATAGGTAATATTGGTGCTCACATGGAAAGGGATATCGACCAGATTATTGAGGTAGACGAAAATGAAGCAGGTTTACTTATAGGTTTGATAGAAATGCTTATTGAGGAATGGTACATCAGTCGTTACAACCGTCAGCAACGCTTAGAAAACATGAAGCAACTTGGGCAAGATAAAGATATCCAGCGAAGAATGAAAGTTAAACCCGTGACCTTGGAATGATAAATAACTTAGAAAAATTAATGGTATTAAAAATTTGATGTTTGAAGGAGAACAAAAATGAAACTCGCAGAAGCCCTACTTATCCGTAGCGACATGCAAAAAAAGCTGGCGCAAATCAAAGGACGTATTCGCAGCAATATCAAAGTCCAAGAAGGCGATACGCCAAACGAAGACCCAAATGCCTTAATGATCGATGCCAGCCAAATCATTAGCGAACTGAGCGTGTTGATTGAGCGTATCCACCGTACCAATGCCATTGCCAAGACTAATGAAGGTCAGTCGATGCTGACGCTATTGATCGAACGTGATACGTTAGAGATGCGTCACAAGCTATTGATTGAGGCGATTGAAGCCACCGACACCGAGGTTGATCGGTATAGTCCTCGCGAGATTAAATGGCATGTTATGGTTTCAGTTGCAGGATTACAAAAACAAGCCGATGATATCGCGATGAAACTGCGCAAGATTAACCTTGTCATTCAAGCCAATAACTGGCAGATTGACCTTGTTGAATAACTATTTTTAAATCACAATTTTAGAATTTTCTACCAGTTTACATTAGGCTGGCAGACTACCCTTTTGGAACCGACTGGGCGAGTGTCAGACCCCAAACCGCCACAGCAGGGGGTTGAAAACATACTGTAGTGGCTGCTACGCGTTGCGGGCAAACGCATTTTTTACAACTCATGCCCCGTACACGTCACTTGGCACAATGCACCATTTAGACCTTACCACCAGACACTGACAGTCGGTTTCAATTTTATTATTCATGCGACTTGATACTTTTCGGGTCGCATTTTGTTGTCTCCTTATTAAGAACATCACGGCACAATAGCCCCAAAACATAAAGACATTTATCATGCCAGCATCAACAAAAAAAGCTCTAAAAATTGACGGCAGCACAGGCGAAGGCGGTGGACAAATTATCCGTACGGCGCTGTCGTTATCGATGCTCACTGGTACGCCAATTGAAATAATCAATATTCGTGCTGGACGCGCCAAACCCGGATTGATGCGACAGCATTTAGTTTGTGTACAAGCCTCACAAGAACTATCAAATGCGGCGGTGACAGGCGCACAGTTGGGTAGTACGACGTTTAGTTTCAAGCCTAATGCTATTCAATCGGGCGATTATACTTTTGATATTGGTTCGGCTGGCAGTACCAGTCTCGTGCTACAAACGCTATTACCTGCCCTACTTTTTGCCAATACAGGTTTAGCTGCACAATCCACCGTGACTATTAAAGGTGGTACGCACAATCCCCTCGCATCGACCACAGATTTCTTAACCGGAGCATTTGTTCCGGCCCTTGCTAAGCTCGGCATGCACGTTGATCTTGAATTACAACAAGTAGGGTTTGCACCCATCGGTGGTGGAACTGTTAAAGCAACCATTACGCCTTTTTTGCGTCGTGCTAATACCTTGCCCTTTACACTTACTGAACGTGGCGAGTTGGTTAACATCGCCTTGGTCGCAAGCGTGCTCAATTTGGATTACGACATTTGCAAACGTGAGCTTGCCAGCGCGCAAGCATCATTGGTCGAATCAGGCATTGATAAGACGCTGATAACCACTCATAGTCGTAAATTACAGGGCATTGGCGAAGGCAATACGTGCTATGCGCAGGTCACTCATCAATTTGGTAAGACATCCACTCAGCAGTATCATCAAGAAATGTTTACCTTGCTCGGAGAAAAACGCAGCTCAGCAGAAAACATGGGCAATCGCTTGGCAGGATTGGTTAAGCGCTATTTGTTTAATACCGATGCACTGGTTGATGAATATCTAACCGATCAGTTGCTCCTACCTTTAACGTTATCAGGCGGTGGTGCGTTTAGCTCGCGTATGATTAGCGGCCATACGGAGACACAAGCATGGCTGATTGAGCAATTTTTGCCTGTTGAGATTCAGTTTGACGTATTAAACGACGATAAGACATTGGTCAAAGTCATCGCTTAAACTATGTAAGGCTTAAAGTCGGCATTAGCACACTGTTACTCAATTACTGCGATGCGGTGATATCATGTGTGTATGATATAAGCGATAAATTTAAGTGCCCTATATTTAAGTGTCCTATGTATGCTCAGTGATAAAAATAGGGCTTCTTTACGTCTATCTTTATATTGTCTCCGTTTTTTACCATTTACGTATTGCTGTTGAGTATTGTCATGCCTGAGTCTCGTACCAATCTGAACCCTAAACCCAAAACCAGCTCTCCTTATTGGGTTGGTTTATTGCTGCGCTATAGCACTTTTGGTGCGGCAATTTTTCTTCTATTAGCTGGTCTTTTACTGACCAATTGGTGGCTAATTGTGATTGGCGGGTTTGGAGTGGCACTGGGTATTTATGACTTGGTTCAATCCAAGCATTCTGTTTTAACCAACTATCCTGTCGCTGGTCATATTCGTTACGTTTTGGAGGATTTTCGTCCTGAGATTCGCCAATATTTGCTAGAAGACGATAAAGAACAAGTACCGTTTTCGCGCCAGCAACGCGCACTTGTCTATCAACGCGCTAAGAATGTCAGCGACACCAATGCCTTTGGTACGCTAGACAATTTATACACGCATGGTAAAGAATGGTTTTTACAGTCAACCGTCAGTCAGCCTTTAGAAAATAAGGATTTTCGTATCATGGTTGGCGGTGAGCGTTGTCAGCAGCCACATGATATGTCGGTCTTTAATATCTCAGCGATGAGTTTTGGGAGCTTATCAGCCAACGCCATTATGGCGCTCAATCAAGGCGCAAAAATTGGTGGATTTACCCATGATACTGGTGAAGGTGCCATTAGCCCTTACCATCGCAAGTTTGGCGGTGATTTGATTTGGGAGCTAGGCACAGGATATTTTGGTTGCCGTGACGACAATGGTAACTTTGATCCAAAATCCTTTGCTGAAAAAGCGGCTGATCCGCAAGTCAAGATGATCGAAATCAAAATGTCACAAGGTGCCAAACCTGGCAAAGGTGGCGTACTACCTGCAGAAAAAATCACTCAAGAGATTGCAGATACTCGTCAAGTACCGACTGGTCAAGATTGTATCTCACCCTCCTCGCACACCGCTTTTAGCACCCCACGTGAGCTCGTCGCCTTTTGGCAGCAGCTACGTGACTTGTCTGGTGGTAAGCCTGTTGGTTTTAAGCTGTGCGTGGGTCAACCTTGGCAGTTTATGGCAATTGTCAAAGCCATGATAGAGACGGACAACTACCCTGACTTTATTGTCATTGATGGTGCAGAAGGCGGTACTGGCGCCGCCCCCGTTGAGTTTATGGATAACGTCGGCATGCCAATGGTTGAAGGGTTTTTGTTGGTACACAATACGTTAGTTGGTGCCGGCATTCGTGACAAAATCAAACTTGGCGTGAGTGGTAAAATCGTCTCTGGCTTTGATATCGCTCGTATGATTGCACTGGGTGCGGACTGGTGTAACTCAGCGCGCGGCTTTATGTTCGCAGTAGGCTGTATTCAGTCGCGCTCTTGTCACACCAATACCTGTCCAACAGGCGTTGCCACTCAAGACCCCTATCGCCAAAAGGCGCTGGATGTACCAAGTAAAGCCGAACGTGTTGCAAGTTTTCATAAAAACACGCTAAAATCGCTTGCCAGTATCGTCGGCGCAGTCGGTCTACAGCACCCAAGTCAGTTGCAGCCTTATCATATTGCCCGCCGTTTGGATGATGGACAGATCAAGCTATTATCAAAGTATTTTTATTTTACAGACAAAGATGCCCTACTCGATCATAGCGCGCGTGCAGATGTATTCAACCAGATGTGGGTCATGGCAAGTCCTGATAGTTTCCTAGCCAATAACGATGCGCTTATTGCTTACAATAAAGACTCACGAGACAAGGGAAAAGAAACCAGTGCACCGACAGAGCGAAGCATTGCTACTGGTAACTTCGAAAATATCGTCGATGGTGGCAGACTGATCGGTAATGTCAACAATACTTTTCGAGAGTTTCCACCTAACAATGATTAAAAATGATGACGAAACAGTGATCGAGAAGTAATGACTCAACGATGATAAAACGTGATTACTGATCGTTCATTCTATTCTACCTATTACAAAAGATTTTTTATTGATGCCAAGTTTCACCCTTACCTCATCTCGTCCTACTTTGTCTTTAGCTGTCATTGCTCTACTCTCATTTAGTATTAGTGCTTGCCAGCAGACAAGTACTGATGCCCCAAACAGTGATACAAAAAACTGGGCATGTGAGTCACAAGATACTCCTTTCGCCTATGACGCCTGTCATATCCAAGCTGATGCTTTGACCAACGGCGATTACTCATTGCAGTTGTTTTGGCAGCAGCCAAATAGTAACGAGCCTTTGCTTACTTTTGATACATTACTGACGACGTTATCCGCCGATCAAACGCTTAGCTTTGCTGCCAATGCGGGTATGTATAACGAAAAATTTGCACCAATTGGCTATACTGTCATCGAAGGCGAAGAAAAGCGTGCCTTAAACCTCAAAGAAGGCGGCGGCAATTTTCATTTATTGCCGAATGGTGTGCTGTGGTGGAACCAGTCTGGTGAAGTACACATTACGGAAAGCCAAGCCTTTGATAAGCAGCTTAAAAACGACGAAGCAAAGCCGTGGTATGCAACGCAATCTGGCCCAATGCTGGTCATCAATGATAAAATACACCCACAATTTGATCCTAATAGCACCTCACTTAAAATTCGTAATGGTGTAGGCATTTGCAGCGATGGCAGTATCCAATTCGTTAATACAAAAGCGCCTGTCACGTTTTATCAGTTTGCAACGCTATTCAAAGACGAGCTGCATTGCCCCAATGCCCTGTTTTTGGATGGCGGTATTGCCTCAGCATTGTACGCGCCTAGTATTGATGAAGAGGACAAAAAAGAGATGGGTGTAATGATCGGCGTGGTAGCGCCTAAAGACTAATATCGTTTAAATTCAAGAAAAAAGCACTTAACATGATTTCTGTTAAGTGCTTTTTGTTGACTGGTGCAAACGTTTGAGTGGTGTTAGCGTGCCAAATAGTTGGTCATCTCTTCCACGCCATGTAATGTCATGGGATACATCTTATTATCGAACAGTTTTTTAATCTGAACGATGGTTTGGGTATATTGCCAGTAGCTCGGGGTTTCAGGATTGAGCCATGCCACTTTATCAAAATGATTAAGTACGCGCTTTAGCCAGACGATACCTGCTTCACGATTCATATACTCAACGCTACCGCCTACCGTCATCAGCTCATAGGGTGACATCGAAGCATCACCAACGAAAATAACACGATACTCTCGGCCGTATTTGTTGAGTAGCTCAAAGGTCGGCATTGGTGCGCTGTGGCGACGATTATTATCCTTCCACACATAATCATACAGACAGTTGTGAAAGTAAAAAAACTCTAGGGTTTTAAATTCGTTTTTTGCCGCAGAAAACAGCTTCTCAAGCGCCTCAACATGAATATCCATACTACCACCCACATCAAACAACATCAGCACTTTAACGCGATTACGACGCTCGGCCTGCATGTGGATATCCAGCACACCTTTCTTGGCAGTGCGCTTAATAGTCTCATGAATATCCAATTCATCCGCGCTGCCTGTCCGCGCAAATTGCCGCAGGTTGCGCAGTGCCATTTGAATCTGGCGCGTACCAAGCTGATTGTCATCATCAAGATTACGATATTTGCGCTGCTCCCACACCTTTGCTGCACTGCGTTTACGAGATTCACCGCCAACCCGTATACCTTCTGGATGATCCCCATAAGCGCCAAATGGTGACGTACCGCCTGTCCCCACCCATTTACTGCCACCTTGATGCCGCGCTTTTTGTTCTTTTAAACGCTCCTCAAGGGCTTTCATCAATTCTTCAAGCGAGCCGTATTTTTTTAGCAGTCTGCGCTGCTCTTCGGTTAGGTTTTTTGGGTCTAGCTTTAGATCCAGCCACTCTTTTGGCACGTCCGTCAGCTTGGCCAGCAGCGCATCCATATCAAGGCTATCCACTCCTTCAAAATAATCCGCCATTGCCCGATCAAATTTATCAAAATGACGCTCGTCTTTGACCATACACAGCCGAATCAAACGATACATGTCCTCACGGCTGGCAAAGGTAGACAATGCTGGATTTTCAGGATGTGGCTGCATCATTAGCCCTTGATCGAGCGCGGCATTGAGATCTAGCAGCTCACGCGTACTGACAGGCACGCCGTAAGTACGTAGGGTATAAAATAACTTTATGAACATAAGCGACGCACCACTGATTGACGTAAAACAGAAAAAGCATTGAACACTTAGACGCGCTTAACGACGCATCATATTGGCAAAACGCTGTAACAAGCTCACATCGGCTTCATTTTTGAGCAGCGCACCATACAGCGGTGGAATGGACTTTTCACCGCGTAGGTTTTCTTCTAGCTCTTCTTGTGCCATATCATCAGCGAGTAATAACGTTAACCAATCGACCAATTCTGAGGTTGAAGGCGGCTTTTTAAGACCTTGAATATTACGCAGTTTATAAAAGACATCCAATGCGTCATTCACCAGTTTTTCTTGTATATTGGGGAAATGCACCTCAACGATTTGGCGCATGGTTTGCTCTTCTGGAAAATCAATATAATGGAAAAAACAGCGGCGCAAAAACGCATCGGGCAGCTCTTTTTCGTTGTTTGATGTGATAATCACCACTGGGCGCTGCTCGGCAGTAATGGTTTCGCCCGTCTCATAAACATAAAATGACATCTTATCAAGCTCATGTAGTAAGTCATTTGGAAACTCGATATCGGCTTTGTCAATCTCATCAATGAGTAGCACACTGCGCTCGGTGCTAGTGAAGGCATCCCACAGCTTGCCGGGCTTGATATAATTGCCAATCTCATAAACCTTATCATCACCCAACTGAGAATCACGCAAGCGCGATACTGCATCATACTCGTATAAACCCTGCTCCGCTTTGGTCGTCGACTTGATGTGCCAAGTAATCAGGGGCATACCTAAGCTCTCAGCCACCTCTTCTGCTAATAATGTCTTGCCCGTACCCGGCTCACCTTTGATGAGGAGAGGTTTTTGTAACGTCATGGCCGCATTGACTGCCAATTGTAAGTCGTCTGTTGCAATATAATTTTGGGTGCCAGTAAAGGTTTGCTTGCTCATAATCAGATCTCGATTGTTGTTATAGATGAATTATTATAAATGTATGGTTATCAATAAATAGAACTAAAAATTTAATAATGAATAAAAGATAAATTAGATTAGCACAGCCTGACGTATTGCCAAAATACTCGTGCGTTCGCCTTTATGAACAATGATTATATACCTCTAACTACTTATATGATTGGTAACCATTCTGGCATAAAAAAAGACACGCATTGGTGTCTTTTAATTCAGGTATTCAGTAGCTTTTTAGGACGATAATCTTATATTAATACTTAGTCTACTTTTATTATTTATCAGACATATCGCTATCAGTCTTCTTATTTAATGTACTGTCTTTTTCTAGGTTTACGTTAGTATCGGACTGTTCGGTTACGATAGCGCCTTCTGTTAAATAATTACCTGTGGTCAATTGCATCGTCGCTTGCGTGTCTTCTGCCGTACGACTACGAGCTTTGTCCAAGCTTGATTCAAATGCTCCGCGAATCAATTGCCAAATAAAACCAACAAACAAGCCCACCACCAACACCACCAATATCGGCAGCATACTGGTGATCGCGCCCGTGGTGTCTTTCATCATAATGGCATAAACCACGCCAATACTGGCTGGCGCAATCACACTAGGATCACCGATCGCCGTACCGGGCGCTAACAATACCGCAAACAGCATCATCCAACTCATGCCACCCAATGGTCGTGGCAGCATACGAGCAACTAACAACCACAGTACCAACACGATAATGACACCGCCAAGATACGCATACATGGGTAAATCAGCGGGCGGTACGTCTTTTACCAGCTGTCCCCACCAAATAGTAATTTCGCCGAGAATATCACTGATGGCTTCTAATGGTAAGCTGTGTACGATATTTTTTAACCAGTCCATGCGCGTTTTATTACCTGCATTTATAAATGGTGCCACACGTTTTTGCGTTTAGCCGTCTATGATACCTTCTGCCGTACTATCGATAAATACTATTAGTAAATACCATCAGTAAGATCGAATATATCCCCAGCCTGCACCCTTAATAGAGCGCTAGTTTATCACGACTTTTGACCCAAATGCATGTGACCGTATGTTTCATAGACGTTTTCGCATCTACTTTTGGATAGTCTGCTTTTGAATAATCAGTTTAAGCCCAGGTTCAAAACGCTATCGCGGTAAACGTCTGAAAACGCCATTAATCGTAAATATTATCTTGTGCTTCACGCGCCCGCAGTTCTGCTTGGCGACGCATCACGTCTTGTGGTGGCATCTGCACAAAATACCCTTGCGATTGTAATTTTGCTAATACTTCTTCTTTATTCACACGAGCAAGGGATGGCGTAGTCGCCAAATCCAAATGCATCACAAACTGGCTGCGCCCTAGGCTTGCACGGAAATCTTTTGGCAACACACCGAGCCAATCTTTTAGCTCTTCGGTATCGTCTGGATAATCAGGACGCGCAATGTAGACGTACATGTCATCGTGTTTAGAGAATTTATAAATATCGCAATGCATAAAAATGACCTATCAGAAACTATCGTCATAGGTTAGCATATTTTAGGCAGTTATCAGTAGTTGCTTTCGGTATTTGCGCAGCGATACATCACGCAAAACCCCTTTAAAATTGACAACTTGCAACGGTAAAAATATTTTTCTTGAGGGATGCATTTTAAAAAACAATCAGCATAAACATCAGCATTTTTTAAAATTATCTATTTTAATGCTACAGATGGCTTGTAAAAGCGCTGTGAACCTTTCATAATAAAAGCGTTTTTCAGGAGAGCGTTATAGGCTCAGATTTTGTATCAAACCCTATTGGTGATACAAACTGACGACTACCGTATAACCACCGAAGGCGCATCTACCCTGCCAATCGCTCAGGTAAAAGGACTGAAAAACACATGTCATTATTGTTTTGTGAAATGTCGCCAACCGCGCATCACACTTGCAAACAAAAGACATAACAAATCTGGAGAGTGGTAAGAGCCGACGACGCCTTACCCACCGAAGGGGAGAAAACGCGACATCCGCTTATTTGGGTTTAAGAAGCTCATGCTTCAAAACCGGCGATGATGGTTCGTGTTGAAAATCTCAGGTCACAGGACAGATAGGGCTTTTGCTTAAACCGACGTTCAGCGTCTGTTTGGCTCACGGCTTCATCTATATTTTCTGTACCACCCTTTGATGTGATATTTGCACCCTGCACTATTGCCTCTCACTACTATGATAATGCGCATCAGTCATTGTACTTATAATCGAGTATGACTGATGTACACATAAGGATTTGTTATGACCGATATTCAAAACGACAATTCTCAAAACGTTCAAGCTCAAGCACCACAACGCACTCCTCTTTATCAGTCTCACGTCAATAGTGAAGGCAAGATGGTGGATTTTTCTGGTTGGGAATTGCCCATTCATTACGGTTCACAGATTGAAGAGCACGACGCTGTCCGTACCGATGCTGGTATGTTTGATGTCTCCCATATGGTTGTCACCGATATCAAAGGCGCGAACACCAAAGCATGGTTACAAAAACTACTGGCTAATGACGTCGATAAATTAAAAACGACGGGGAAAGCGCTTTATTCTGGCATGCTCAATGAAGAAGGCGGTGTCATCGATGATTTGATCGTCTATCTGATGAATGATGATGCAACTGAATATCGTATTGTCTCAAATGCGGCAACACGTGACAAAGACATGGCGCAGTTCCATAAAGTCGCTGAAGGCTTTGAGATTACCATTACTGAGCGTCCAGAGCTTGCCATGCTCGCTGTGCAAGGACCAAATGCTATTGAAAAGCTGTCACAAGCCAAACCGAGCTGGGCAGATACCTTGGCAGGACTGAAACCCTTTGTTGGTGCTGACTTGACAGACATCGAAGGCACTGATTGGTTCGTCGCACGTACGGGCTATACAGGCGAAGATGGCGTCGAAGTCATTATGCATGGCGATGATGCACCAGCGTTTTTTGAGCAATTAAAAACCAATGGCATCAAACCTGCTGGCCTTGGTGCGCGTGACACGCTACGTATGGAAGCGGGCATGAACCTATATGGTCATGACATGGACGAAACCATCAGTCCTTATGAATGCAACATGGGTTGGACGCTTGCGCTAAAAGATGATCGTGATTTTATCGGCCGCGCAGCCTTAGTCAGCAAACGCAAGCAAGCAAAAGACGACAACACGGCGATGAAACAAGTTGGCTTGTTATTGACGACTCGTGGTGTATTGCGTGAAGGCATGACAGTGACTATCAATCAAGGCACAGACAATGAACAGACCGGTATCATCACCAGCGGTACATTCTCTCCTAGTCTAAAAAACTCCATTGCTATTGCCCGTGTACCTGCCAGCATATCAGATGACGATAGCGTGCAAGTCGATCTACGCGGCAAAGGCAAATTCGTTGATGTACGCGTTCTTAAGCTGCCATTTGTTCGTAATGGCAAACAGCAATTTGACTCATAAGCATCATAAACTCTATTATTAGCCTGCATTAGCTAGTGTTCACTATTTTTGTTAATTAACCTCTATCATTTAGGAGAGAGACCATGAGCAATATCCCAGCAGAATTAAAGTATATCGCCAGCCACGAATGGCTACGCTTAGAAGACGACGGCACCATCACCGTTGGTATCACTGACCATGCTCAAGACTTGTTAGGTGACGTGGTGTTTGTTGAATTACCAGACGTGGGTGACATCATCGCTGTTGATGATGAAATCTCAGTGGTCGAATCTGTAAAAGCAGCTTCTGACGTTTATGCACCCATTTCAGGTGAAGTGGTTGAGATCAACGAAGCCTTGGAAGATGATCCAGAAATCATCAACTCTGATCCATATGGTGCTGGTTGGTTCTTCAGAATCAAGCCTGACAACATCGCTGATTATGAAGCACTAATGACAGCAGATGAGTACGAAAACGAGCTGTAATATTCGCTTGGTTCGCTCATCTAAAAGCGGTACTGATCAAGTATCGCTTTTATCGAGCAAAAAATAGATTTTATCACTATCTCTTAAAATTATGGGTACTAGCATCAGCTGGTATCTGTACTGTTTTATTTAAAAAATGATTGCTCAACGTATTACTTTCAATAACTACCCCGTTTATTCGTATTAATCACTTGCCACACTATATGATTGCAGATTTGCAAAATTATTAAATAGCTGCAATCGATGATGACTCAAGTTGAGTACCCAATCCCCAGCATGGATCCTAATATGAACCCCAACACTGACCATAAAGACAGTATTGCTACCCCTAGCCACACGCCGCAATTACAAGCGTTTCGTGAAGTGGTTGAGTCGCGCCGTTCAGTACGTCGTTTTACGGGCACGCCAATACCGGATGACGTATTAGCAGACTGTCTACGTCTGGCTATGTTAGCGCCAAACTCTAGCAACCTACAGCCATGGGAATTCTATGTTATTGATAGTGCTGATAGCCGTAAGCAGGCCGTGAAAAACTGCATGAATCAAAATGCGGCAAAAACCTCAGCTCGCCTCATCGCTGTCGTGGCTCGTACCGATATTTGGCACGACCATGCCAAGCAAATATTGCGTGAATATCCTGATAAACCTGTGCCAAAAAAGGTAAAAGACTACTATACCAAAGTGGTAGCGATGGATTTTTTACGAGGTCCAGCCAATGTCGTATCCGCCGCAAAATGGGGTGCAACTCAGGTCGTCAGACGCGTAAAAGGCCCCATCAAATCGCCTTATTATACATTTGAAGACACCAAAAACTGGGCAACCAACAATACAGCACTGGCGGCTCAAAACCTTATGTTAGCACTGCGCGCATATGGATTTGACAGCTGTGCCATGGGCGGCTTTGATGAGCCAGCTATGAAGCAGCTATTGGGTCTAAATGACGATCAACATATTATTATGATGATTGGTGCCGGCGAGCGTGCCGACAATGGTGTCTACAATACCCAATTTCGTTTTGATCAAGACCAATTCGTGCACTATGTATAGTGTATGAGACCGTGATTTTTAGTTACTTTATTTATTACTCCCTTAACCAAGGACTGTCATGACTATCTCTCAAAACCCTACGTTTGATACCTTTCAAGGATTATTTAACGAAGCTGAATTTGTCTATCGCCACTTAGGCTCAAATGACACCAAACAAGCTGATTTGCTAAGCGCGGTTGGCTACAAGGATATGGAAAGCTTCATCAACGATACCGTCCCTGAGCCAGTGCGTTTGCATAAAGCGTTGGATTTGCCAGTGGCAATGAGTGAACATGCAGCGCTTGCCAAACTGCGGACGATGGCGGACGACATTACCGTTAATAAGAGCTATATCGGTCAAGGCTACTCACCTGTACGTATGCCTGCGGTCATTCAGCGCAACGTACTTGAAAATCCAGGCTGGTATACCGCTTATACCCCTTATCAAGCTGAAATCGCGCAAGGTCGCTTAGAAGCGCTGCTCAACTTCCAGCAAGTATGTATTGATTTGACGGGTCTTGAGATGGCTGGTGCATCATTATTGGACGAAGCCACGGCAGCGGCAGAAGCCATGGCAATGTCAAAGCGTGTGAGCAAAAGCAAATCAACACAGTTTTTCGTTGATGAGCGTGTGTATCCGCAAACGCTAGATGTTATCAATACTCGCGCCAAGTACTTCGGTTGGGACGTGGTCGTTGGTGACTTTGAGACTGCCAAATCAGGTGATTATTTTGGTGCGCTATTCCAGTATGTGGGCGCTGAAGGCGATGTAAAAGACCTAACAGAGGTCATCGCAGCGGTAAAAGAAAACAAGACGTATGTCAGTGTGGTCAGTGACATCATGAGCTTGGTATTATTAAAATCGCCAGCAGACATGGGCGCAGATGTGGCACTTGGTAGCACACAGCGTTTTGGTATTCCAATGGGCTTTGGTGGTCCACATGCCGCTTATTTTGCCTTCTCTGATAAAGCCAAGCGCTCTGCTCCTGGTCGTATCATTGGTGTCTCAAAAGACGCGCAAGGTAATACGGCGCTACGCATGGCACTGCAAACCCGTGAGCAGCACATCCGCCGCGAAAAAGCCAACTCAAACATCTGTACCTCGCAAGTATTACTTGCCAATTTAGCAGGCATGTATGCTGTGTATCATGGCCCAGAAGGCGTTAAGCGTATTGCGACTCGTATTCATGCGTTTGCCACTGCTTTTGCGGCAGTTATCAAAGAAACGAATGATAGCGGCCTCAATGTGGTACATGATCAGTTCTTTGACACGGTTGTTGTGGATTGCGGTTCAGAAAAGCTAGCCACACAAATTTTTGAAAATGCGGACAACCTTGGTTACAACTTATGGCGTTTGGGCGAGCAAAAATTGGCTGTCGCTTTCAGTGAAACCAGTGATCAGCAAGACTTTACAGTGTTAACGCAGTTATTTGTCAGTAAAGCCCACGATTTACCTGAAACAGCTAACGTGTCTCTTGATAGCGAACACCTACGCACTGACGATATCTTGACTCATCCAGTCTTTAACTCGCATCATACTGAGCATGAAATGCTGCGCTACTTAAAATCGCTTGAAGACAAAGATTTGGCGATGAATCGCAGTATGATTTCACTCGGTAGCTGTACTATGAAGCTCAATGCGACCAGTGAGATGCTACCGATCACGTGGCCTGAATTTGCCAATGTGCATCCTTTTGCACCGCGCGATCAAGTGACTGGTTATATCGCAATGATTGATAGCTTACAAGACCAGCTAAAAGCCATTACTGGGTTTGACGATGTATCAATGCAACCTAACTCTGGTGCCTCTGGTGAGTATGCCGGTCTACTCGCGATTCGCCGTTATCATGAGTCATTGGGCGAAATCAACCGTGATGTTTGCTTGATTCCTATGTCAGCGCACGGCACTAACCCTGCTACTGCGATGATGATGGGCATGCAAGTGGTCGTGGTCAAAACCGATGATAATGGCAACGTTGACATCGAAGACTTAACCGCCAAATGTGAAGAGCACAG
Organism: Psychrobacter alimentarius; assembly: GCF_001606025.1. Classification (NCBI taxonomy): domain Bacteria; kingdom Pseudomonadati; phylum Pseudomonadota; class Gammaproteobacteria; order Moraxellales; family Moraxellaceae; genus Psychrobacter; species Psychrobacter alimentarius. Next base: position 2,187,280 of record NZ_CP014945.1, read on the forward strand.
CGAGCGTTTGGGTGCATTAATGATCACTTATCCATCGACGCACGGCGTATTTGAAGAAGGCATCCGTCATATTTGCGACCTTATTCATAAACATGGTGGCCAAGTCTATATGGATGGTGCCAACATGAATGCTCAAGTCGGTATGATGCAACCTGCGGATGTCGGTGCAGACGTCCTACACATGAACTTGCACAAAACCTTCTGTATCCCGCATGGTGGCGGTGGTCCAGGTATGGGACCTATTGGTATGAAAGCACACTTAGCGCCATTTATGGCCAACCATACGCTAAGCCCTGTGCATAACGCGCAAAAAGACTGCTCAGCGGTATCGGCTGCTCCTTATGGCTCAGCAAGCATTTTGCCTATCTCATGGATGTATATTGCCATGATGGGACGTGATGGCTTACTTAAAGCCACTGAGCTTGCCTTGCTAAATGCCAACTACGTGGCGGCTGAGTTAAAAGGTCACTACCCTGTCCTATATACCGGTAAAAACGGCCGCGTGGCTCACGAATGTATCATCGATATTCGTCCGTTAAAAGAAGAAACTGGCATTACCGAAAGCGATATCGCCAAGCGCTTGATGGATTATGGTTTCCACTCACCAACGATGAGTTTCCCAGTCGCAGGCACATTGATGATTGAGCCAACCGAGTCTGAGTCTAAAGAAGAGTTGGATCGCTTTATCAGCGCGCTAAAGTCTATCAAAGCGGAAGCCATGAAAGCTAAAGCTGGCGAAGACAATTGGACGCTCGAAGACAATCCATTGGTCAATGCACCGCATACTGCCGCTATGATTACTAGCGAAGAGTGGACGCACCCGTACAGCCGTGAGACTGCTGCCTTCCCACTGCCTTACATCCGTGCCAACAAGTTCTGGCCGAGTGTGGCACGTGTTGATGATGCGTATGGCGATAAAAACCTTATGTGTTCTTGCCCAAGTATCGAAAACTATATGTAATCATCGTTTTCATTATTTGCACATTTTTTGTCTAAAAAACCGCCAAGTCAGTTACTGATTTGGCGGTTTTGTTTTGCAGGTCTTTTCTATTTATTAAAGAAACCATATCTTTAGTATTTAAATATAGTATCAGAGTCCAATATAATAGCGATACGCCTTCAGTTAATCTGGAAAACACCATGCCACAAAAAAACCGCGTTATTCTAATACATGGACTGCATCAAACGCCTTGGATTATGAAAAAACTTGCTAGACGTTTGCAGTCTGAAGGGTTTGATACTTATCAATACGGCTACCGAAGTCTGCGTGATGGTATCAAGGTAAACAGTGCACAACTTAATGAATGGTTAGAGCAAAATCATCATCCTGACGAGGCGATAGATTTGGTTGGGCATAGTTTGGGCGGTTTGATTATTAGGGATTTTGTCGCACACTACTCTAAGTGGCAAATTGGACATTGCGTCACGCTAGGGACACCGCATGTGGGTAGCGTTTGTGCCGATTATATTTGGCGATTAACACCTTTCATGGTAGGACGCTCATACACTGACGCGTTAGATGGTACTGTAGCGCCTTTACCTGATCATATCACGCTTGGTGTGATTGCTGGCAACCACCCTTACGGTTTAGGGCAAGTGTTTTTACACTATCACAATCGTAAACTACGTAAACAAGGCACATCCTTGCTATCTGATGCTTGCGCTCATGACGGCACCGTCTATGTCTCTGAAACCAAAGTTGAAGGCGCAAGCGATCATATCGTCTTACCAGTGTCACATACTGGTATGCTGGTTAACCAGCAAGTGGCTGAACAGACCTGCTGTTTTTTAGAGCATGGCCAATTCAACCATGAATTGCTTAATGTATAAATATCATACAACTCTTTAAACTCGAATACCCATGCCTTGCTGCAACTCAGTCTTATGCTTTTCAATAACCGGAATCAACGTATTCACTACCCAATCATGACGCCAGCCCTTTAACCCTTGCGGCAACTCGCTTATGTCTTGGTCAAAAGCAATCACTTCATACAACTGACTGAGCCACTTTTTACGCATCAATACATTCGCAGGAATTTTAAGGGATTTGGCATGTTCATCAATGGCGTGTTGCACGGCTTTTGAAAGGGCTTTGTTCTTTGAGCGATAAGGTGGCAATAAACAAGCTGGATGCTCAGCAGGTGGTAGACTTCTCGCCTCTCTTACTATCTTGAGCAACTCTTCGCCATATAGTCGCAGCATACTGCGGTGCATCGTGGTTTTATGCGCAAGCTCTCGCATACTATTCGGCTTTTCCGTGACGATCTCACGTACTGCTTGTTTTTTTATGACAAAAGTACGTGGCTGATTGGTCGAACGTGCCAACCCCTCTCGCCAAGTGGCAATCGCTTTTAGGATGGCCATTTGCTCTGAGGTATAGCGATAGTCTGCCATCGATAGATACATGGCATCATCTTCGACATGCTGAGCCTCATATAGGTCACTGGCATAAAGCTGACAGTCAGCCCACACATAGTCATAAAGACCTTGCGCTTTTAGCTTGTCCTCGATCTGCAAGTACAAGGCTGGTAAAAACCGCACATCATCAATCGCATACTTTTCTTGCTCATCGGATAACGGACGCTGCAACCAATCCGATTGACTTTGTTCTTTATCAATGTGTATCTCTAACTGATCCGCCAACGCTTGCTGATAGCCCATTTGCAATTGACCCGTCAAATAAGACAGTGCAATCTGCGTATCAAAAATGTTGGTCAATGGCGGACAACCAGACAAGAGATAAAAAATACCCAAGTCTTCCCCGCACGCATGCCAAATGGCAACGTCAACGTCACTTAGTGCTTGCCAAAGCTCAGCCAATTGCAGCTGCGGCGCATCCAATAAGTAGATATGATCGCCCGTATTTAATTGCACCAGTGCCAAACGTGGATAATAGGTATCGCGCTTAATAAACTCTGTATCTAATGCTACGCGACCACAAATCGCCAATGCTTTAATAACCTCATCAAGTTGATGCTGCTCACGTACCCAAGTTACGGCAGCATCGTTAGCAGTCTCTAACAATGCATCGATGTCTATGCCTGAGGATGAAGATACTGAATGGTTCGCTAAGACATCCTCAGTCACGAGATCATCGGTAGCATTTTGTTGAGGGTTTGAAACGTTCACAGCATGATTGGACACGGGCAGATACCTGCATAAATAGAAGAAAATAAAACACTTAACTTAATAGCATTTTAAGAAAATAGAATAAAGGATAACGTCATTATAACTGTAGTTTGCTATAAAATAAGCCAGATTTATTTTATAGCAAACTTAGATTTTATAAAAAGGAGCGGTTCTGCATGGCTTGACCAAGCGTCATACTATCAAGATACTCAAGCTCCCCGCCCATCGGTACACCTTGTGCTAAGCGGGTAATTTTATTGACGTGGCGTCCGACCGCTTCACTGATGAAATGCGCCGTGGTTTGTCCTTCAACAGTGGTGCCTGTGGCCAAAATCAGCTCTTCAACTGGCTCTTGCTTAACCCGCCAAACCAGTTGATCAATATTTAAGTCATCCGCACTGATACCGTCGATGGGTGATAAATGACCGCCCAACACAAAATAGCGACCACGATAGCCTGCGGTTTGCTCAATTGCCATGACATCGGCTGCCGTTTCGACCACGCACAGCAGACCATCATCACGCCTAGGGTCTTGGCAGAGTGGACACACCGCTTCATCGCTAAAACTATGACAACGCTGGCATTCAACGATATCACGCATTGCTTCGTCTAAGGCCTGAGCCAGTGCCATGCCTTGGGGGCGTTTTTTGGTGAGCAAATGCAGCGCCATACGTTGGGCACTCTTTTGGCCCACACCCGGCAACACACGTAGCTGTTTGACCAGCAAATCAAATTTGGCTGTCAGCAAAGTTACTTCCTTTATTTGTAAACCATAGCTATAAAAATGGGGTCGTATCGTATCGATAACAACCCCATTTTGTCTTTAGCATGAAGTATTTAACGCTTAAAACATGCCTTGCATCCCTGGTGGTAGACCCATACCTGAGGTCGCGCCTGCCATGGTTTCTTCGTATAGCTCATCCGCTTGACGAACTGCGTCATTGATAGCAGCCGCGATCAAATCTTCGATCATGTCTGGCTCATCTTCTAGCAAGCTTGGATCAATGGTCAAGCGCTTGACCACATGACGACCGGTCATGGTCACTTTTACCAGACCACTGCCTGCTTCTGCTTGTACTTCTTTGTTGGCCAGCTCTTTTTTGGCATTCTCAACGTTTGCTTCCACTTTCTTTTGCATGGTTTGCGCTTGTTGCATTAATGCTTGAATATTCATAGTTGCCTCTTTCTTTTATAGTAATAAGTAATGATTAATATAGTCGGTTCAATATAAAAACATACAGTGAGACTAGCGCAAATTTTTTGTAGCCTTTATTTGTCGTCTCTGTCAGTAAAAACACAGCAAGCAAAAAATTGTCGCAGTCACGCACTATAATGCTTAGTATGTATTCTGTTTAATATTGACTATAACGTAACGTGCATGCGCTGACAGTGATTATACCGTTATCTTTATAAACTGTCTAAACCGCGCGCCAAATCTTTGATAATATCTTCTACATCTTCTAAACCGACTGACAGACGAATCAAGCCATCGTTGACGCCAGCCTCTGCACGCTCTTGCGCCGTGAGACGAAAATGCGTGGTCGTCGCCGGATGTGTGATTGTAGTTTTGGCATCGCCCAAGTTATTGGTGATAGAAACCATTTGTGTGGAATCAATCACATGCCAAGCAGCGGCTTTCGCATCGCGGTCATCTGACGCTTTAACTTCAAAGCCCATGATAGCCCCATAGCCATCTTTCATATGATGTTGATGGGTTGCCAGCTCATGTGCTGGATGATCGCTAAGGCCAGAAAAATGCACTTTACTGACATTGGGATGATCGACCAAAAACGCTGCTACTTGATTGGCATTGTGACAATGTGCCTGCATACGCAATTTTAGTGTCTCAAGACCTTTGGTAAAGACCCAAGCATTAAATGGACTCATGCTAATACCGCCTGAGCGTACCACTGTAAAGGCTTCTTGCATTAGCTTGTCGCTACCGACCAAAGCACCACCCAATACTCGACCCTGACCATCTAAGTATTTAGTTGCAGAGTGAATGACCACATCAGCACCCAAATCTAGAGGACGCTGCAATGCTGGTGTGGCAAAGCAGTTATCCACGACCAATAATATGTCATTGGCTTTGCATAGCTCGCTCAAATAACCAAGATCACAAATTTGCGCCAGCGGATTACTTGGGCTTTCACAATAGATCACTTTGGTATTTGGCTGGAGTGCTTTTGCCCACGCGTCATTATCGAAACAATCGACATAGCTGACCTCAACCCCGTATTTGACCATATAGTTGTTAAACAGCCCGATAGATGAGCCAAAGAGCTGATTGGCGGCCAACAAATGATCGCCCGCTTTTAGGTAGGCTAAGCACATGGTCAAAATTGCACCCATGCCCGATGCGGTCGCTACGGCTCGCTCACCATTTTCGAGCGCAGCCAAACGCCGCTCAAAGGTACGAACGCTTGGATTGGTGTGGCGTGAATAGACGTTGCCCGTTTTGGTACCATCAAAGTGTGCTGCTGCATCAGCCGCGGATTGATAGACATAAGAGCTGGTGGTAAAAATAGGTTCTGAGTGTTCGCCTTCATCCGTGCGATGTTGCCCTGCTCGTACAGCAATGGTTTGCATGCCATAATCAAGCCCTAAATCTAAGGCATCATTGCGCCAGTTTGGATCTAATGGGTTCACATTGCTCTCATCATAGGTTTGCGACTGACTCATAAATATTCCATTGCTTTGATTGGTATTGATTTGATTAATATTAAAAAGACTGTTTATTTTTTGATTATTGGCCAACGTACCAGCATTATCATATCATGTTGACTTATTCTAAATAGCAAGCTCGTAAATGAGTGGATGAATCTTATAAAAATAACGTATTTATAATAGGCAGAGATAACGACAGCTGGTAAGCTTAGCAGCGATTTGAATTTTGCCTTGGGTGATATTATCATACGCCTCATATTCAGTGCTATCATCTATAAAAACACATAGCAAATGCAAGCCCATTTCCTTAAAAAATGCTTCACTATATAAAGGTTCACTAAGGTAATTCATTTATGTCCATGTTTAGTATAGAACCTAACAACCTAGCTCTGAGTCTCACACTTGGACTTAGCTTAAGCCTTAGTGGATGCCAAGTTTTGCCAAAGCAACCGCATTTGCCCGAAAGCGTTGCACTATCAGCACGTGTTGACGCTTTATATCAGCAGGAAGGCGATCAAGTTAGTGCACAAGATACCGCTGACAATACCAATTTGGTTGCGGCTATTAGTGAGCAGAACAATATCCATCCTGAGCTGTCAGGCTATCATCCCATCGTAACAGGTGCGAACGCTTTTGCATCTCGCAGTATCTTAACTGAAATGGCCACACGTAATATCGATGCACAGTATTATATTTGGCATAACGATCAATCGGGTCAGTTATTGTTAAAAGATCTGTGGAGAGCTGCCGAGCGTGGGGTAATTGTACGCTTGCTATTGGATGATTTTAATAACAATGCAGAATTTGATCAGCATCTTTTGCGTTTTGCCAGTCATCCCAATATTGCGGTACGTATCATTAATCCTTTGGTGCATCGTAAGCTTCAGACATTGAATTATGTCACGGGTTTACCACGTATCAATCGCCGCATGCATAATAAAAGTATGACCTTTGATAAGCAAATTACTATTATTGGGGGACGCAATATCGGCAATGAATATCTGAGTAATGATCAAAACAGTCAGTTTGCAGACTTAGATGTATTGCTGATTGGCAAGGTAGTTGGCGATATTGACAATAGCTTTGCCAGTTACTGGTCTTCACCGCTGTCGTTCGATATCGAAACGTTAGTCACGCCTGATAATGATGTCCCATCTGGTTTCTTAGAAGCACTAGACAAGCTTGGGCCAGAAGATAAGGATGATAATCGTAGTGATGTGACTGTCTATAAGACGGCCATCGAAGAATCTACCATCGATGAAGACTTGCTTAATAAGCGTGTGCCCTTTCGTTGGACAGACATGCAGTTTTTGAGTGATGATGTAGGCAAACTATCAAAAACCGTCTCATCTGAAACCAACTTGGTGCATCAATTGCGCACTTTGCTTGGTAGCCCTACCAAACAATTAACCATTATTTCTTCCTACTTTGTTCCAACCAAAGATGGGGTCAATACATTGGTAAAACTGGCTGAGTCTGGGATTGATATTAAAATTTTGACCAACTCATTTGATGCTACTGATGTGACTGCGGTTCATTCTGGTTACATACAATGGCGCCCTGTTCTTTTAAAGGCAGGCGTTAGAATTTATGAGCTAAAATCAACCGCTTCTGAAGAAAAGCGCGAAAACAAATTGTGGAAAGCGCGCAGCCAGTCCTCAACCAGCTTACATGCAAAAACGTTTGCGGTTGACGACTACCAAGTTTTCATTGGTTCTTACAATGTTGATCCGCGCTCTGCCAATATCAATACCGAAATGGGCGTAATCATCAATGACGACCAACTGGCAAAACAATTGCATGGTGCGCTAAGTGATGATTTGTTGAACCAGGCTTATGAGGTTAAATTACTCGATAACGGCAAACTGCAATGGCATACGATGGAAGATGACAAAAAAGTGGTTTACGACTCAGAACCACGCGTCGATGTGAGTGACCATGTTTGGCTGACCATTATGTCATGGTTGCCTATTGATTGGCTGCTATAGCTGTCATACTAAAAAGTAAAAGTAATCGGAAAACCTACTTCTTAGTAATGAAATAGCTCATGGAATTGGGCATTTTTGACTCATACACGTGTAATCAGATTACTTACTTTTCAATTATTTTTTGCTCAACACTTCATCTTTTCGACCAATCATTATTTTTTATACTGATTTGCCGTTTTTTATTATGGTCAGTTATTTTGACAGTAACTGGCTTGATGAGCACTTTTATATGTGGATACGCGACTTACTATGCCTTCTCGTTCTCAATATGCCCTTATGTCTGCTAAAGACAAAAACATTGTCCTATTAGTATGTTTTAGCAGCGCAGTCGCGTTTTTCGATTTTTTGATTTATTTGTATATCGCTGATGTTGTAGCGACAAATTTTTTCCCTGTCAGTGTCAACCCTACTATTACAAAAATTCAAGGGCTTGGACTCTTTGCCATTGGTTATTTGGCTCGACCTATTGGCGGTCTTATTTTTGGGCGTTATGGTGACATCAAGGGTCGAAAGCCCGTACTACTGATCAGTATGTTAGTAACGGTAATCAGTCTGGCTGCAATGGCAATGCTGCCAACTTACGCCCAATGGGGATTAGTGGCACCAGCCTTATTCATTATATTACGACTGATACAAGGTATTGCTTTTGGGCTTTATGTCCCTCTTGCTTGGGTTTTTGTGGCAGAACATGTACCTCGCCAGTACTCATCAGTAGCCTGTAGCTATGTCACCGCCAGTTTTTATGTGGGGGTTTTATTTTCCAATGCTTTTTTTCTTTGGCTAACCAATAGTATGACACCTGACCAATTGGCCGATTACGGTTGGCGTTTGCCTTTCTTAACTGGCGCTATTTTAAGTCTTGTACCTCTGCTGGCATGGCGCTGGATAGATGAATCGCCATTCTTTGTCGAAATGAAAAAATCAAAGCCTGATAACTATATTGCTAAACCATTCCGTCTTCTTTTTAAACATTGTAAACACTCCATATTTATTGGCATGGTTCTTACGATTATTCTTTCTAGTATAACCACGGTCATTGTACTCTTACTGCCTGATTTGATTGAATTACGCTTTGCTTTAGACAGTGATTTGTTTGGATTCTCACACAGCCTGGGAATTGTCTTTATGGTTCTTGGTTGTATCTTTTATGGTCTGATATCGAACCAACAAAACTTTGGTAAAGTTTTGGCCATTGGTTCTACTTTATTGATCATTCAGATGCTTTTATTCTTTTATCATTTGCAAGCAAGTGGTGACTACATTCTCATTATGTATTCTCTCTTAGGTTTTTCTGCTGGTATTGTCGGTATGGTTCCAGCAATTCTTGTGCGTTTGTTTCCAACCAACGTACGACTAACTGGAATGGCTTTTTGTTATAATATGGCTTACGGTATTGTCGGTGTACTGGTTCCGTTCGGACTTGGCTACGCAACGTTATATGTGAGCTTCTCACCAGCGCTTTATATTGCGTTCGTCGGTTTTATTGGCATTATTATGGGTATTTATTTTTATAACTTACCTGAATTCAAAAAAATCGATGAAGTTATCTGATAAATAGCTGAGTTACATACTCTTAGCTCGTGAACGTACAGTATTTTATATATCGATTTAGTATAAGGGGTTGTTTATTACATACCTCTTATTCATTTATTAGCGATAAAAACGTAAACCGTAAGACTCAAACATTTCATTATTAAAGGCTGTACAACCATGGTTGATATGACCAACAAGCGACTCTCCGTTGCACCCATGATCGATTGGACAACGACAGATTATCGGTACTTTGCACGACTTTTTAACCCTCATACGTATCTGTATACCGAGATGATCAGTACAGGTGCATTGATACATGGCAATCGGGCGCGGCACCTACGTTTTGATGCGCTTGAGCATCCTTTAGTGCTACAACTTGGTGGAGCAGATACGACTGAGATGACTCAGTGCGCAGTGTTTGCTCAGCAATATGGTTATGATGAAGTCAATATCAACGTTGGTTGCCCCTCTGACCGTGTACAGTACAACAAAATTGGGGCATGTCTTATGGCGGAGCCTCATACTGTCGCAGACTTGGTCAAACACATGCAGGCCGCTGTTGATATCCCTGTGACCGTGAAGCATCGCATTGGTATTGATGATTTTGATAGTTATGAGTTTATGGCAAATTTTGTCCAAAAAGTCGCTGATGCTGGCTGTACACGTTTTATCGTGCATGCGAGAACCGCTTGGTTACAAGGTCTTAGCCCAAAACAAAATCGCGAGATACCGCCACTGCGTTACGATGACGTCTATCGCCTCAAACAAGATTTTGCTGAATTGGATATCGAAATCAACGGTGGTATCGAGACAATCAGCGATATTGACATGCATTTACAGCATCTAGACGGCGTTATGATTGGACGCGCTTTTTATCATAACCCTTACTTACTGGCAGAAGCCAATAGCTTGTGGGGACATGCTGTTCCTAAACGCTCACAGATTTTAGAGCAGCTCTACCCCTATTTAGAACAACAGATTGCCAAAGGTGAGGCTCTACCAACGATGACTCGGCACTATCTGGGACTGTTTCAAGGGTTAACAGGTGCTCGTAAATGGCGACAATCCCTAAGTGGTAAACCGCAACTAACGCTTGATGAGGTTAAACGAGCAGCTGATGAGGTTTTACTGTTGAATCCTGACGCCTAATTAAAAGAATGGCTCAATAGTTACGTTTCTAGTGATTGTAATACCTATATTGTTCATGCTGTTTGAGCAATATACTGTCCAATTGCCACGCCGTTGTTGATCATGTGCATTAACATAGGCAACAGCAATGAGCCTGATTTGACACGAGCATAGCAAAAGAGAAGTGCTAGCACCACGATGGTACTGATTTCGTAGATACCATACTGCACGTGAATCACCGCAAATATCAAGCTGGTCACTAAACTTGCCACAATTGCTCCATGATGTCTCCATTGAGATGTCACGAATTGCTCTGAGATAGCAGACCATAGTATGCCGCGAAATACCAATTCCTCATATAATGGCGCAACGATCACCATGGCAAAGACCAATAACCAGACCGAGCTGACTGATTGGTATAAAGGGTCGACAAATACCAATGGTGTTTCATCCAAAAAATACGTCAATACTTGACTACCAATCATAAAGAGTATCAACAACCCAAGCATCTTCATGCCTGTCGAAAAAGCAAATGGCTTCAATGCCAAATACTGGCGGCTGTTACCGCCCCGCAAGCGAATAATTAAGACGCTAATCGCTACTAATAATACACAGCCAATGATGATTGAATAACTGATCACTGTGCCATCATTACCACCAAAAAAGAATATATCAGCGACGGTTGTATTTTTAGTAGAAGGCAATACCAACTTGCCTGCAAAGTACACCCCCAGCAATTGGCTTATAAAAAAAGCGAGCACCATACCTATGGTCAACAGACAAGCTCCTAAGCGAGAAAATAAAGGAGACTGCTTAGATAGGGGTGTAGGATTGTCTGAATCAATAGCACTTTTTGGCATAAAGTCGTTACTCAAAAGGACAGTCTATCAGTCCAAATCTATAATGAAGTGAATAGTAGTCGGTAATTAATCTTTACTCTGCCAGCTGTTTCTGAATCAACACTAGTACCTGCAATGCTACTGATCTTGGATGCTCAAGCGGGAACATGTGACCACCCGCATGGGTTTCATAAGGAATGCCCAATCGTGATTTGACTTGCTGTGGAAAGCGACGTTTTAAAAAAAGACTGTCCTCACCAATGATTAAGATAACCGGCGGTTTGGGAGCACGATTTGGTGCAAGCCAATACCAAGAGGGATTGGTGCGAAATACAGCTACTTCACTGGCTTTCGGGATGGCCAAGGTCACTTTGCCATCGGCGCGCTCATGCAAACCGTGATCGATGTATCCTTGAAAACTACGCTCATCAAAATCTTTAAAAAATCCTTTGTGGCGCATTTTTTCATAAGCGTCTTGCCGACTATCCCACACATCGCGGCGATGCTTGGACACGCCTGCTGGCGACAGTTTATCCATCAAACGGTTATTCATGAGTGGCAATCTATCAGCCGTCTTTGCCAAATGCCATAGCAAACTGACTTTGCCATAAATCCAAGGCGGATCCATAAGTACCGCTTGGCTAAAGCGCGCAGGCGATTTATATAATGCTTGTAAAGTACACATAGCACCAAGTGAGTGACCCACTCCAACGACTTGCGTAACGCCATGCTTCTCACAGGTATTTTTCACACTATCGATAATCTGCTGCGTCAGACTACGCCAATGGTCATCGACTGGATAATCAGGGGTAGCGCCCAACATCGCAATATACTCAATCGTAAAAAACTCAGTCAGTGCTTCAAAAAACGGTGCGTAGACAGCACTTGGCATGCCATTGGCATGAGCAAAATGGATAACTGGCTTGTTCGTTATTTTAGATACAGGTAACACCTCAAAGGCATTCACATCAATTTTATCACTCATAATAGGCACTCATTAGATCATTATGAATAGGTTAAACGTTTTTATCATGATTGACCTCTTTCATTCTTTGCCCAAAATCTGACAAGGTTATCAATTTTTGTGTTTGTTTTTACCTACAATTAAGGCTGAGCATAGTTCTATACTCAGCCTTAACAATCATACACAGTAAATCTGAAATATTAAACGCTTAACGCATCTTCGCATTACCTTCTTCTTGCGGCAAAAAACCATCCAAACTCATGCTAGAACCAATACCTGCGCCCAGTTGTACGGCAAAACGATCCATAAACATTTGGAACGGATCGGTTGGACTGTAATTAATGATAGTATCAAGATCCAATTTTTTGCTAAGACTTGTGATACTACCTGTTTTGTCTGCCAAACCTAGCTCTATAGACTGCTCACCTGTCCAGAACAACCCTGAAAACAGTTTGTTCTGCTCAGGGTTTTTCAAGCGATCACCGCGGCCTTCTTTAACGGCATTGATGAAATGCTTGTGCGTATTGGCAAGCACACCTTCGACATGTTTTTCTTCGTAGTCAGTCAATGGACGCGACAAGCTCAAGATGTCTTTGTACTCACCCGCTGTGATAGTACGATCTTCTACGCCAACCTTATCCATTAAACCTTTGACATTGTAGCTTGGCATAATGACACCGATAGAACCAACCAAGCTCGATGGATTGACATAGATCTCATCTGCGGCAGAGGCAATATAATAAGCACCTGAAGCACCAATATCACCGATAACGGCATAAAGCTTTTTGTCTGGGTACTCTTTACGCAGATCCATCATGGTCTGCCAAATCTCATCAGACTGTACTGGTGAACCGCCCGGTGAGTTAATGTCTAACGCCACCGCTTTAGAGTTACTGTTTTCAAAAGCGTCTCTCAATGCCTCATTGACATCGTAGGCATTGGCCACGTCATCATTACTGATCACACCTTGAAGCTCAACCACCGCTAAATGCGGCTGACTCGTATCGACCCCATCTATACCCGTAGTCGGTGTGCTACAACTACGACCCAGCATCAAAAATATCAGCAATAGATAACCAAAGGTCAATAGTTTAAAAAAGATACTCCAGCGACGAGCACGGCGTTGCTCAACCACGCTAGCCAATAAGGTGTTTTCCAGCACTCGCCACTCTTGACCACTCGGCGGGCTTTGCTGCTGCATTGATACGGGCTGGTTTGCCGAATTATCAGGACGTTTGTTAGGGTCTGGTGGCCAGTTGGGCATATAACTTCCTAAGTCAGAAACAATCTAAAACAATAAAAAAGATAACGTAGAAAAAATCTAGAACGAGAGTGGATTCTCACACCCTATACTTTTAACTTGTCACGGTCATCTGTATTAACAAGCTGCTAAGTATGGTGGTATTTCATTTATGGTTCAATAGTATAACTGTGAAATATCACGATATTGTAACGCCTGTCATATAAGTACTATTTTTGAGGTGACACGTTGCCAATCTCACCTAGCGATAATGCCGCCTCTAGCCCTTTATCATCATAAGTCATAATTTCATCTATTTTTTGATGTCTCAGTACCTCGGTCGTGATCTGTGATTCGCTATGTCCAAGCCAAGTGGTATGGGATGAGGTTTGATTGTTAGAAGCATCAGCGGAACACAGTAACGACCACATTTGCCAGACCCGTTGGTGAGTATCAGCATTTAAAATAAGGCGCGATAATGGGTCATTTACTTGCTGAACAGTTGAGTGATCGCTCGATATGCGCGTTTGAATAGTAGAAGGCAATGATTTGAGGGGGTGAGCTGCATCATACTTTAATATTTGGATGGGCAAGCTGGTATCAATCGCTATCGTACAATCCCAAACACTGGCATCCCCTACCTTACTCCAACCCGTTAGTGCTTGAATGGTTAACGCTCCATTAGGTAGTTGCCATGTCTTACCTTGTTCGCAGGGTTGAGTACTCACACCTAACCTACCTTCAGGATGATTAATGGTCTGATACGCTTGCTGCAAATTGCCCCAGCGCTCAGAGCGACCGGCTTGCCAATATTGGCCGATAGGAATACGCGCAGCCAACTGTGCGACTGTCATGGGCAATATCTCAGATTGCCTGATACCAGACGTAGCAAACGTGTCATCATTATTGAGCGTAGTCGTTAATCCAGCATAGCCACTCTGCACTATGACCCCTTCTAGCGCATCGACAGATAGACTACCTAACTGCTGCTCCAATGCCGTAAATAGCTTATCAGCTGTTAACTTGCTTGGCATCGTTCGTATGGTAGCAGACCTATGATCTGCTAAAAATAGCCAATTTATATTTTTATTCTTACTTGTACGCTCATTATTTCCATTAGGATACTGCAACAAGACAGCGCTCACATAACGGTCACCCGTTGGCAAAATATACAATGTCGGTATCGTTTTTGGTGACTGCTGATTGGCATACACTGTCATCATTAATAATGTCAAAGGAGGAAGCGCCAGCCAGCGACTGACAAACCCTCGTGGTAATAGCCAAGGCACCATACTTAATATCACCATGAGCATTATCGCTGTATTTATAGGTGTGTATAACCACGCCTTTGACAACGATGGTAGTGACGTTAGCCAGATAATAAGCTCATGCAAATGAGCCACGATGGTACTGACGATCGTCCAAATACTGTCTGCTATAGCAGGTGATAACAGATAACAAAGCCCTGCCAATAAATTGAGCGGTACAATCACCCATCCAAACAGTCCGATTGCAAATAAATTTATGATAAGCCCCCATCCTACTCGTAACATAGAATTCTGGTGACATTGCTCTAACCCTTTATTTATATACCCATAAGTAGATTTAACTTATGTCCATAGAAAATCAATATTTATATGGACATAAATTCATAAATGTCACTAGTCTTCGATCTATATCAAGCATATATTTTCATCAATATTATAAAGTATTTGTTTTTCTAGAAGCCCTCACTAATTACATTTATAAATTAGAATTTGTTGACATGCGACTATACGTTACACCCATGTATAATTTTGATTGTTTTTTATGTTATTAGTAATCAATGCATATTTTTACGTGATTTATCTCTAAGTCATTATATTAATGGCCAAAGCGTAATTAATTTTTTGAATCTATCCTAATACTGAATAACTGACTTGCTCCAAAATACTCTGAGACATTAGGGTTAGGTTAATAGCTGTTTGGTTGAATATTTTAAATGTGTTTTGATCAATATAGCCATTTTTATAGTCTGTTTTAAGTGGCTCCATCACAATGGTATATTTCGAATAGTTTATTAATAGGCCCAAGGGATGTAACAATAAGTTCCCTCGGGATATACTCTAGCGATATACAATAAAGTCTAGTCTACAGCTCAAATGAGAACTTGGATCTCAATCTCTAACGCATCACATATCTCATAAGCTTTCTTGAGCGTAACATTCTTCTCTCCACGCTCAATATTTCCCATGTAGCTACGATCAATACCTGCCATCTCTGCCAATCTTTCTTGGGATATTCCTTTGCTTTTTCGCATCTCACGGACACGTTTTCCAAAGGCAATCATACGCTCATCTGTTGTCATCTCATTAACCGCTGCTAAAGATAGCAATACTCACAGTGGTAAGCTACAATATCCACGGGATATAGTCGGTATTAAGAGGTGGGCGTGAAAACTAAACTAGAGTATCAGCCAGATATAACAGAAACTAATAAGCTTATCTGTGAGAGGTACTGGTTAAGAGAAGGCGATAAACGAAGTGGTTTTATATATACCTGTAAAGAGATAGGTCAAGAGTTTGATTTTAAGCATCAAGATATACCTAGTATCGTTAAAATAAATGCTCATCTTGTCGTACTGGACTGTCAATGCATAGACTGCGGTACAACTAAGATTTGCTATACTCGTTCACAGCTAATTCGATTGGACCCTATTAGATGGCGGTGTGATGATTGCTGGGAAGCACTTCAAAAAAGAAGAGATCAAGAGTACTTAGAGTATCGTTTTAAACAAGACTGCTTAGCAGAAGAGAGAAGACAGACCGCTCTAGAGTACATCAATCAATGCAGAAGCATTCAATTGAGCAGTATTCCTTCAGTCACTGAACTTAACGATGTGGATAAGCTTCTACTTGCAGCGACGATAGAGAGTATAGGGGCAGAGAATCTAAAGACTACGGTCTCTCTACGTGACAATTTATCGTTACTTTTATCACCATTCTCTAAATTAGATGAAGAGATATTACATCATCTCTTTAACCGAAATCTGCTCATACTAGCTCCTGAAAATAGCTACGAATACGTAACCGTCAACGAAGCACAGGAGTTAGAAGTAGACTTCTATCAAGCCATATTTGAGTTCACTTATAGTATTGAGAATCTTACCAGCATCATGATAAACGCTAAATCTAGGAAAGATGTCAATGCTCTAGTAGCAGATAATCAATTCAAGAGCTGGTGTGAACAGGTACAGCTGGGAGAGTGTCTTAGCTACTTAATTACTAGATCAAGACTGAATGATCTAGCACCGCCTATTGGCGACAAGCTAGTTAGTATTTTCAGAGCATGTTTAGCCGAATGTTCTGTATCGACCATGCATTATATAATTTGGAAGTCTGTTGAAAATGCTGCTGCATACATGCAAAAACCAGGCATTACTCGAAGACATGCTTCAAATTCTGTTTCTGGTAATATAGAAAGGGTTTTCGGTAAAATATATAGTGGTAGTTGGTCTCACAATAGCTCTTATCGCGACTCTAGTCACCCTCAGTCTGCGATGGCCAAAATATTTTTTGATTATGTATTTGGAGTAAATGACGGTAGTTTTTATCACACTCTTGATGAGCTATTCAGTCCATACAGGTCTCAAAGAGCTTTAGGGCAAGTCAGTTATGCAACCCTAGGAAGTACTAAAAGCCCTAATTATTCAGTCAAAATATCTCTTGATATTAAACAATCATGATTTACCGATGTCTAAATCGTTAATACAATTAAATTAGCCGAATAAGACGTAGCAGTGAGAGAAAAGTTATTTAGATAGAAGACTATCTGACTTACTGAGCAAATTTATTATTACTGATAGGAGCTAGTATGGAAGATTCTAAATTCGAAGCCTCAATTACTGATGATCGTCCTATCCTCGTTAGTCAAGAAGAAATAGAAAAGCGCCGCCGTATAACTTCATCCACTTTGGCCAGTTTCGCAGTAGATAACATTCCTATTAATCCAGATACTCAGCATATTTTTAAAGACTTTGTGGAAGGTAAAATTGCAACTAACGAAGAAGTAACAGCGCTACTACACGCTCACTATACCAAGGTAGCACTTGAAAATAACTAATCAACGTCTCTTCCTTTACTAAAACCTCAGTATAATACTCATTACTCGCTAACGGTTTTCTCATGCAGGTGGGTATGATTTCTAATCCTCCATGCGCTTGTGTCTGAGATAAGTCTTATAGCCTTCATCCAATCTTTCTGCAACTTTACTAGCATAAATGCTTTTATCCTCACTAATTTGTCTTTCAATATAGAAATTCGCACTATTAAAAAAGTTCTTGAGTTATCGTCTAGTCTATTACAGTTGAAACTACTATTCGGTTTACAGTCGGCTGCTATTAAGCGGCTTTGATCTTCAAGTAATCCAGATCCACTACCCCTTACAACGTTACTGCTTAAGTCTAAAGTAGCACTCTCACTCATTATTAACTCAAGATAAGACAGCCTTCTAACTTGATTTTAGCCACAGTATCCTCAGTCAAACAAATTAAGTCACTTTCATTGATACTCTTTGAAGCAGATTTCATGTGCAGTTCAACGAAACACGAGCCTCTTATCACAATGCTTGATAGTTTCTTAAGATTTATGAATATCGGGACATTTTCTGCTAATGACTCTTTCTTTGTAATATGAAGGCCAGCAATACTGAACTTCGTTGAAAAAACTGTAAAAACTAGCATGGGATATTTTAAGCAGAAAGCTTAATGATAGTGATTCACATTGACGGTTTTGTAGTCATTGAATCTATATCTAACACTAGTAGTTCGATACCTGTATAGCGCATCGATCACGAATAGAATATGTATGCTAGGTACACCATGAAGTACACTGGAGCTACTTCATCGAGTTAAAACGTTGATACCAATTGCCTACAGTCAGGGGTTCAAGTCCTCACTAGGAAACCATTCTTCTTCCCATAAGAAACGTCATATGATTAAAGCTAAACCTATATGATAAGCAATATTTAGAGAAACAGATAGAATAGTTAATTTCCCATTACGCAGGGGTGACAGATATCAGAGAAACTTATCTTAGCAGTAGAATTAACAGTTTGAATGGTAATATAGCAAAAGAAAAATGCGAATATATTTATATAAAATTGTGAGGAAAAAATATGAAGTTAAGTAAAGCTCGAATTCAAAACTATCGCAGTATTATTGATACTGGTGAATTTGAAATTGAAGACCTAAAAACTATAATGGTTGGCCCAAATGAAGCAGGGAAAACAGTTGTACTAAGAGCCTTACAACAGTTAAATAAACCTGATGAAGTAGCTGGATTTGATATATTAAGAGATTATCCACGCTCAAAGTACAATGATATTAGTTCTGGAAGAGTATTAGCTGAAGATACCATTGTAGTAACAGGTTGGTTCAAACTAGACGAAGCTGATAAAGCTCTTATTCCAAAGCCATTCCATGATTGTATATATAAAGTAGAGAGAGCTATTGATAATCAAAGTTATCACTCTATAGAAAATGGGCCGTCAGCCATATATTTTTCAGACATTAGAGGCGACTTATTAAGGTTAGCATCACATCTAGATAAGCAATATTTTGTTGAAGACCCAGATGAACAAATGCAGAAGCCAAGTAATATTTTAAATGCAATCGTTAACGAATGGGTAGATTCTACTGAGATATCAGGAGATAGGTCCCGTTCTTTGGTTACCTTTTTAGATAATTATTATGCTCTTGTTGAAGAAGACAATATTAAAGAAGAAAAGAGACATGAAGAATTAAGAGCCAAAGCAAAGATTGGTGAATCGTCCGATCTAGTCCTCGACACTCTTGACACAAGAATGCCAGTTTTTATTCTTTTCAATAATTACTCAAAAGTAAAACCATTAATTAACCTAGATCATTTATATAAAAGGTCAGAAAGTGGTTTGTTAGATGATGAATATTATGATTATGGGAACTTATGTCTTTTAAAGTTTCTAGGATTCGATGTAAAAGAACTATCTGACTTTGGTAATACTCCAGCCCCAAATGCTAATAATCCAAAAGCATTGAAGGACTACCAAGACAAACTAGATAAGAGGAGTTATTTGTTAAATGCGGCAAGTATTCACCTCACGAGAGAAATTCGAAAAATATGGATACCAAACCCTAACAGACCAGAAGCCGATAAACTAAGAGTAACAGCTGATGGTCAGTACTTGAAAGTTGTTGTAGAAGACGATATGGGTGTCGATATTGAGTTAGATCAACGATCAGAGGGTTTTCAATGGCTTGTGTCGTTTTTTATAATTTTCTTTGCAGAAGCTGCGGATAAACATAAAAATGCTATTCTGCTTCTAGATGAACCAGGCATGAGCCTTCATGCTTTGAAGCAACGAGATTTTAGAACAACAATATCAAGATTAGCGGAACAAAACCAAACTATCTATACCACTCACTCTCCATTTCTAGTAGGGCCTGATGAACTAAATATTGTCAAAGTTGTGGAAATGAAAGATCGTAGTGATGGTACTAAAGTACATAATACAATTAATTCAAGCGATCCAGCGGCTCTTCTCCCTCTCCAAGAAGCATTAGGATACGATTTAGCTCAGAGCTTATTTACGCAAAAGAAGAATCTAATTCTAGAGGGTCTAACAGATTACTGGTATATAGAGGCAGCGTCAGCACTTTTACGTGTAAACAAGATAGTTGACTTGAACGATAAGATCTCTCTAGTTTTCGCAAATACAGCTGGAAAAGTAGTTTATTACGCTACCATATTACATGCTCAAAATTTGAAAATTGCAGCTCTACTTGATTCTGATAGTGCTGGAGATCAAGCAGCTACTCAAGATAGCTTGGTATATACACTAGGTAATAAAAACATCCTTCGAACTAAAGACTACTGTCAAAACGTTACTTCTCCAGAGATAGAAGACTTGTTGAGAGATACACTTATCAAGATTGTAGAAACAGAATATTCAATTGATTGTAAGCCGATAGCAGACTCGCAGCCAAAAAGAAATATTGTAAGCATATTTCAATCACAAGTTTCTAGTTTTTCAAAATACGACTTAGCCAAACATTTTATTAAATGGACTAGGAGTAATGACGCTTCAAATCTTACAGAAGACGAGATAAGTAATTGGACTATGCTCATTGAAAATATTAACAAAGTACTAAAGTGAGCTAATCATTTAGGTATGTACGAATAGGGTGCATTAAAAAAACAAAATCTTTTTTAATGCGCCCACCCATTTCATCAACTTATACCTCAACGGAACCACTTCAACCCATTATCATTAGTATATACCCAAAACATAAAACCTTTAAATGATAATCTATCTATCATTAGACTTTTTTATATTATTAAATGATAGTAATATCTTGTTATTATCAATGAGCACTAATTATTAAGTCTAAATAATAGAGGTGGGTTATGACTGTTCGTATTTATGTGAGAGCCAGCACTAAGGATCAAGACGCTACCAGAGCATTGGCTGATTTGGTGGCTTTCAGTACAAGTTATGATGATAACCATGTTGAGTACGTCGAGCATTTCAGTGGTACAAAGCTCGATAGACCATTATTAGCCAAGCTGCTAAAGGACGCTGAGCAAGGCGATATTCTACTGGTTGAAAGCGTGGATAGATTAAGCCGATTATCTCAAGATGATTTTGCAATTCTAAAGCAGCGCATCAAAGACAAGGGCTTACGATTAGTGGTGGCTGATCTGCCAACGACGCATACAGTCAGTGAGGGTATGACCGGGGATATTCTCAGGGTGATCAACGATATGTTGATCGACTTATTAGCCACAATGGCAAAGCTTGATAACGACAAACGTAGAGAGCGTATTAAGCAGGGATTGGCGAACAGTGGTTATAAGCCCACTGGTAAGAAGCCTAATACAACGAAACACAATCGTATTAAAGAATTAGCCAGTCAAAACAATATGACAAAAGAGGAGATTGCTAAGGCGGTTGGTGTTGGGGTGGCTACGGTTTATCGGGTGTTAAAGCAGGGCTAATAGCTGAGGTATTTTATTTTATTTTTGTTCATAAACAGCTGATATATAAGGCTTTACACGCGAGGCAAGAAGGCTTTATTTGCAGAAATAGGTACTCTATTACTACGTAGCTGTGTTAAGAACGGTGTATTTTCATCATTCAATTTCGTTCAATTATGCCCACTTAAAACGCCCTTCGATCTTTATCTAAAGACATCACAGCGTCATATAAAAATCGATTTAATGCAATGAGGCTTCATTATAATCATTATATTGCATTCATAATCGCTTTTCTGCAAAATAGCTTATCTATAATCGCTTGAGCCCCTCATGATGAATACCCCTACTTCAGACCCTATTGGCGCAGCATGGCTTATCCGTTATGCCAGCATCGAGCTGGTGTCCCCTTTATATGTCATCAGTAGTATCGGTGGGCGCAGACAAACCTATAAAGACGGTGACGTCATTCATAACGCTTATCAGGAAACCGCGCGTCCACTGGACACTATCATTGCGCACTTACAGTTTCACATGCGTCATGAAGTACTGAATTTAGAGTTACTGGTTCGTCTATTTGAGCAGGTAGGTGCTGATGACGTACAAGCATGGGTAAACGCTGAGCCGACAGGCAGCTATGCCCGTAGAATGGCTTTCTTGTATGAGTGGCTCATGGGTCAGCAGTTAGCAGTACCGAGTAATTTAGGCGGTAACTATGTGGACGCTTTAGATGCTAAGAAGCAGGTTACTTCAAGCCCTGCGCATGTCATAAAGAATGCTCGTTGGCGTATCAATGACAATCTTGCAGGAACCCGTCATTTCTGTCCTCAATTGGTGAAAACAGAGTTGTTTACGCAAGCCGCTGCACTCGATATTGCCACAATGGTTGACAAGCTGAACGATGAATTTGGGCAAGACTTACTGATGCGTGCCTCCGTATGGATGACATTACGAGAGAGTAAAGCCAGTTTTACTATAGAAGGTGAAGGGAAAGAGTTAAAACGTATTGAACGTTTCGCCGATGTGATGGCACGGCGTACCGGCAAGGGCGATATTCCGCTTGATCCTGAGTCGCTAGCAGAGTTGCAACAAGAGATACTTGGTAGCAAAACGGTCATCCAGCAGTATGGCGTCCGTCAATCTCCAGTTTTTGTGTCGCATACTCAGGTCAATGGCTTTAAAGAGATTGTGCACTATATTGCGCCACCTGCTGATGACATTGCTGAAAAGCTCAAAGGGTTACAGGCATTTATGGAAAAGACCGAGGGACAATCGGCACTGATACGTAGTGCGGTTGCTTCCTTTGCTTTTGTGTATATTCATCCGCTAGCGGATGGCAATGGCCGAGTACATCGCTTCCTAATTAACGATGTACTCAGACGCGACCAGATCATTCATGAGCCGATTATCTTACCTATATCGCAAGCCATCGCTGAGCATCCCTCAGACCGTCATGCCTATGATAAAATTTTAGACCGTGTATCCGTGCCACTTATGGAGCAAATCCGTGATCATTACAGCTTTGATAAACAAGCGATTACTTACCCTGATGGTATTCGCTCAAACTTAAATTTTGGAAATACTCACCTAATTCAACCTGCATGGCGCTTTATGGATCTAACGCCTCACGTTCAGTACTTATCAGGACTCATTGCTCATGTTATTGAAAAAGAGATGCATAACGAGTCACAGTACCTAAGAAAGCATGACCATGCACGACTGGCGATAAAAGAGATTGTTGAGATGCCCAACAGCTATGCCGATAGAATTATTCGTAGCATGCTACAAAATAAGGGTGTTAAAAGTAATAAGCTATTGAAGGATTATCCGTTTTTGGCAAATGATGAGGTTTGGGACGATATTTTCTCTGTGGTTGTAGAAACCTTTAAAGATGAAGCAGATGGTTTGAATAGTTAGAACAAACCCTGCTATACGCAAGAAAATCTGCCTTGATAATCAAGCTTAAGCTAGTATCAGTATCATCGTTGCGATAATGATTCGTTTATAAAAGATTCGGCTAAAATACTGTAACTTGAAACGTAATCAATATTTTTCTTACTTAAACAGAATATATTAGAGGAACTTTGATAACAGACAATTTTTATTTGACAAGGTTATTACAGATCCTCAAAATAATTTTGAGTATTTGAGTATTTGAGTATTTGAGTATTTGAGTATTTGAGTATTTGAGTATTTGAGTATTTGAGTATTTGAGTATTTGAGTATTTGAGTATTTGAGTATTTATTTAGCTATACAGCTATCAAATGACGCGAGCACTTAGCTGTAGCTTGTATTTCAGAATAACTACGCCCAGATTTCAGAAGGCTAGCGATAATCTTACGCTTCTCGGTATCTTTCCTACGTCCTGAATATTTACTTTCTACCTTAGTACGAGAAATACCTTACATCTGACGGTTACGTCGATCTTCATAGTCCTTTCTAGCAATAGCAGCGAGCATATAAAGCATCATCGAATTGATGGCCTGTAATACGCTGCTCATAAATACAATGCTGCTATCAGATTGAGGCGTTATATAAGAGGTCGGTAGCTCTTCTGATACTACCGCCAGCTTCTTTTCTAATAGCATTCTTTTGAGAGTATCCCAATCAGCTTGGTTTAAACGTGCTAAGCGGTCAATCTGCTCAACCAAATTATATCGCCTTCATGGGCATCATTTATCAGTTACATTAACTGTGGACGTATTAAAGTTGCGTCTGACTCGTTTTCAACATAGAAGGCGGCAATTTTGTGACCATGATCAGCAGCAAGCTATATGAGCTCACTTTTGGCACGCTTGGCATCTTGATCTTTGATTGGCGCTCTATGCTCTGATAAACATAAACACCTAAAATAGTCTGTTATAAGTAGTTCCATTATTGCAGTCTATTATAAGTAGACTATTAATTGATTAAGAGACCTGTTTTGATAGTGCCCCTGGGGTATACCCTACGATAACAGGAAAGCCATCGCGGATGACAAAACCTGTTTAGCTTTTAAACAAAACGGGTTTGTCGATAGTATGTAAGATAAGTTCGAAAAGTAACTGGAGTGTGAGACTATTCATACTGGGTCTGAATTAAAGTTTTATTGTGATTAATTTCTGCTCAATGTTATTCATTTGTCGCCACGATGAGTGATGGCGGCTTGTGATTTAGTTAGGAAAAATAATCTTGAGTAATAAGATACGTTTGTGGCATTTATAGCAGAGCTTGTTCTAGGCTTCTTTACTTACATTTTCCTGCAAGTTCTTTTTTAGTAAATGATCGAATATAAATGGGCCAAAAGGTAAGAGTGAGCCGAGTACGCCCGCAGGTATTGCCCAAAGAGGCATTTTCATTTTGATAGCTGAATAGGTAATAAACAACATACCGTGTGCCATACCGATGTATTTCACACCTTCTGGAATGTCCATCATATATTTTAGTGGCATGGCGATGAAGAGCAATAATAAGAAAGAGGTGCCTTCTAGATAGCCTATAAGGGTAAGACTTTTTAACGCTGTCTCTTGTTTTTTTCTAAGGCTGTGAATTTTTTCAATAGTTGGCTGAGTCTGTGACACTGTATTTTCCTTTTGTTATTATCAATAAAGAATTTATGGATTATTCAATGTCTCTATAATAATGGCTCTACGCAGAGCTTTTAAGTATTGAGTTTTAAGACCTAAAATGAGTGAGTACCTATACCAGTCATACATTACCTTCCAGTTCACATTTTATAAACATACTCAAGTATAAAAAGTATTTTTCCGTATAGAGTGAATACGACGCTAGTTCATTTTGTTTGTGATAATCGGTATCAATGTGCTTATTTATTACGCTTACTTTCTAAAAATATCATGTCAATTATAATCAATGCGACACCGACACAGACACCTATATCTGCAACATTGAAAATAGGATAATTCCAGACATCAGCATAATGCACATGGATAAAGTCAACCACTTTACCAATTCTTAAACGATCGATTAAGTTGCCAATCGCACCACCAAGCATTAAGGCCAACCCCATAGATAATAGCTTGGCTGCACGTGGCGCTTTGATTAAATAAACCGTTAAAAAGATAGCCATTACAAAAGCTAAGCCTGAGAAAAACCATTTCTGCCAACCGCCAGCGTTGGCTAAAAAGCTAAATGCTGCCCCATAGTTATAAGCGAGTGTCCAGTTGAGAAATGGTTCAATGACCGGTACGGGGTCATTGAACGCTAATGTGGTTTGGGCCAACCACTTAGTCCATTGATCAAGTATTAATACCATTATCGCCAACAAATACCAGATAAAAGCGCGACTGCCATTGGCAACCATTTTTGGCATTTTGTCCAACTTATCTTTAGGTGTTATTGAGTTGCCTGAAGTCACGTACATAGCTTTAGGCGTATGATTTATGGTTTTAGAGTCAATCGATTGATGAGTACTACTCACAGCTATAGGTACCTTCTTGTCAGCAATATTAGTACTAGCCGATTCAACGCTATTCAATTTAGTACTATCTAATCTGTCGGTAGATTCAGTCATAGTTGTTTCCTTTATCTATATTTATACAATGAACAATGTTAAACGTATATGTTTTTGGTATACGATTATTAATCGCGCCACTTTCATAAACGGCTCCACTTACCGCTCTGGTATTATGAAACTTACGGTAATAATTTTTGGGGCTGTCCTAGATAAGTAAAATTATTTAGGATAGCACTATGAGAAAGAGTAAACTAAGTTGGTATAAACAAAGCAGACTAATCGAGTTATTTGTTGCCGGTTCTACCGCGAGAACAGCAGCAAGCCTAATTGGTATTAATAAAACGACAGCCAGTTATTACTTTCATAGGCTAAGACTGCTTATTTACGAGAATAGTCAAGACCCTGGTCTATTTGAAGGCGAAATCGAAGTAGACGAATCATACTTTGGTGGAACTCGTAAAGGCAAGCGAGGGCGAGGTGCTGGTAGCAAAGTGCCCGTGTTTGGTCTATTAAAGCGTAATGGCAAGGTCTACGCTTGTATTATACCCAATGCTAAAGCAGATACTTTGATCCCCATCATAAGAGAAAAAGTGAAGCCTGATAGCATTGTTTATACTGACTCATTTAAAAGCTATAACGCATTAGATGTCAGTGAGTTTACTCATTATCGTATCAACCACTCCAAAACCTTTGTTAATGACAAGAATCACATTAATGGTATAGAGAACTTTTGGAACCAAGCTAAACGGCATCTACGTAAGTTTAACGGAGTTCCAAAAGAACATTTTCACCTCTATTTAAAGGAATGTGAGTGGCGTTTTAATCACAGTGACCCAAAGTCGCAATTACTACAATTAAAACAATGGGTTAAACAGGGTTTGAACTAGTTATCTAGGACAGCCCCTAATTTTTTATTAGGGAATCTGTTGATTGATTTCAACATTAACCTGAGTCTGTTCAACGCTAATCATTATAGGATTACCCGATAAGTCGCCTGATTCTGCTATGGCATTACCGCTATGACTAATACGAGCAACGACTGCTAACTGAGTTTTGTCACTACGAGCTGAATTTAACGTGCGATCTGGCATCATCGCATCAAGATTGCTTAAGCGGATACTAGCCTCACCTTGCTTGATAATACTAATGGGTAAACGTTTGGCGGCAAACGGTGGACCTCCTTTAACGTCACGTATCGCAACAAACAACACATCATCAGCTTTCACTAACGGTAATAAATTAGCGTTAATTTTCACTGTCACGTCAATACCTTCTAGCGCTTGCTTTTCTTGCGTGCTAACGTAGTTGCTTAACTCATCTAAGCTTGCTAAAGCTTTAGTATGATCACCTGGTTTGGCCACAATGCTGCCTTGTAAGCGTTTAATCCAACCTTGCGCTTGGGCAAAGTTACTACTACGAGTCTCACCCATTGCCATGAGCATTTGAGCCCGTTCATGCTGCGGATTCTTAGCTAATATAGCTTGTAATACACGGCGAATATTGGCGTCTAACTGACCTTCATTAACAAAAAAACTAGTCTGAGCATAAGTAGTAGCAATCTCCTCGTTATCAGGTGCTAAACGATAGGCACGCGATAAGGCTTCTAAAGCAGAGCCAGTCGCCTCCATCGATAAGAAAAGCTCAGATAGGCGCATCCAGCGATTAGGATCATCAGCGTTACGATGGACGTTGGTCTGCATAGCGCTAATCAACTGACGACCGTTTTCAGTCGCCCACTTTGGTGGCTTATCAATCTTAGCCGTCAATAGGTCATCAGCCACTTGTCCTACTTTGTCCTCGCTTGTCCACGAATCAAACACGGGCGTACGATTGCCTATTAGTAAGTACGCCATTGCAGCCAATATTGGGATCCAAGCTGCGACAATTAAACGGCTTTTGACATCAGGGGTGACCATAGGTGTTATCTGACGCTGCGCATCTAATAGCTGACGCTCCAGTTCCAGCTTTTGATTTTGATAATGGCTATTATTAATAGTACCGCTGTCTTTATCTGTTTGTAGCTCAGCTAAACGTTCGCGAAATACTGCAACATTAATATCTAGCAGTTGATTGTCTATTGGTTTGGACTGCAAACGCGGTGCTCGTAGCCATGGCATAATAGCAATTAGCGCAAATATAAGAGCAATCAGCAAGCTTAGAGCTACAAATAAGCCAAAAGTAGAAAATAGAGTCATTTTTTGTCCTCTATGCTAGTAATATCGTGGTCGACATTCTCAGCTTGCGATAATAGACGATCAAGCTCAGCCTTTTCTGTAGAGGTCAAGGCAGCAGTACTGTTCACTGTAACGCCGTTTTGGCCACGGGCGACAACTTGGCGGCGTTTACTTTGCCAAAACCAACCAACAATTAAGACGAGCAATAATAATGGTGGAAAAAACCATAGGATCCATGTCGATGGTCGCATAGGCGGCTTGTAGCTAATAAAGTCACCGTAGCGCTCTTGCATATAGGCGCGTATTTCAGCATCACTACGTCTATCTTTAATTAAATCATAGACTTTTTGCTTTAGATCCTGTGCAATCGGTGCATCAGAGGCTGCAAGGTTTTGATTTTGGCATTTTGGGCAGCGAAACTCTTCTATTAATCCACGATACTGAGCTTCTTGCTGTGGTGAATCAAAATCGTATACGTCAATAGCTGCGTTTGCCGTCATGTTAAGCAAACACGCTAGTATTAAGCTTGCTAGTTTTAAAATTATATTGAGTTTTAGTTGAGGAGCTCTTATTCGAGTAACGTTCATTTGCACATCTCCTCAACCTGAATGAGATCAGGACTATCGTTGTTCTTATTAGCCTCATTAAGTACGGTCAGGCACGGCTTAACACGCTGTTGCCAATTGGCTTCATTAATCTCACCAACAATATGCTGACGAATGATGCCATCTCCATCCACAACAAAGGTTTCGGGCGCACCAGTTATGCCTAAGTCTAGAGCAAACTGACCCAATGAATCCTGAATAGACATAGAAAATGGATCACCGCCTCGGTTTAAGTAACTGAGCGCATTACCAATCTCATCCTTATAATTCACACCAACGATATCAACGCCGCGCTCTTCTAGTTGCATTAAAAACGGATGCTCAATAATGCAAGTTGGGCACCACGAGCCCCAAACATTAAGTAAAAACGGCTTATCTGGCAAATTATTATTGGTGATAGTACGGGTAGTATCTGCTAATAACGGCAGCTCAAAGGCAGGAACCGGACGCTCAAGAGCGGTATTGGTCACAATGTCTGTTGGTTTACCTAAGCGCATGTACAATATAACTACCAAACCAAAAAAGAGGATAAGCGGAATTAAGAACCATAGCTTCATCTGCTTTTTTTTCATTGCCTTTGGGTTACGCTGCTTACTGTTTTGGCTATCTTTTTGCTCAGGAGTGTTATTCGACATAGTCATTTACTTCTCCTTTAGTGTCGACATCGTCGATACTGAGATTGCCTGCTCAATAGCTACCTCATTGACTCCATAAGTAGCCAAACTACCAGTAACTAGCAACGGAGCTTTAATTTTTTTGATGCGGTATCGTTTATCAAGCATACTAATTAATCCACCTAGAGCCATGATAATTGCCCCTAACCAAATCCAGCGAATTAATGGTTTTACATAAATCCTTAATGCCCATTGGTTACTACCATCGGCAATAGGTTCGCCCAGTGCGACATAAACATCGCGCATAAGACTGGGGTCAATAGCAGCTTCAGTTGTTGGCATCGTGCTGATAATATAAGTACGCTTTTCTGGAGTCAGTTTCGCCACTTCACGACCGTCTTTGGATACCACGACTTGCGCTTGCGTTGCATCAAAGTTACTACCCTTTATTTCAAAAAATTCAGTTACTTCAAAATCGTAACCTTGAACATTGACTGTATCGCCAATACCCATTGCTACGTCACGCTCAATACTCAGGCTACTAGTAAAGGCTATGCCAATGACAGCAACCAATACGCCAATATGAGCAGTCTGTTGACCCCAATAGCTCAGACGCAACTGCCGCAAACCGTTAAAAAGATTAGGCGCATTCTTAGTTTTATCTTTAAAATCAACTGCCATCCATAGCAGTGCCCAAAAGCTAACGGCTAAAGTCACACCAATATTAAGCATAGACGATGGATTAACAAAGTAAGTAATAATGGCGGCTAATACTAAGCTACTAACGGCGATGACCATGCCTATACCCAGTAGTGGACGGGTGTCTTTTTTCCAGCGAATATTTGAGCCCATACCCATAGCTATTAATAACAGCCACGTTAAAGGTACAAATAATGCATTAAAATAAGGAGGGCCAACGGACACTTGTCCTAAACCAAAAGCATCAGCGATAATAGGGTAAAGGGTGCCGAGCAGCACCACTAAGGTTGCAATCAAAATGATGGCGTTGTTGATCACTAAAAAGGACTCACGTGAAATCAGCTGATATTGACTTTCAACGGTTAAACGCCAACCTCGAACGGCAAACATTAATAGACCACTACCGATGATAATGCCAAGAATAGCTAAGATAACCAAACCACGCGTCGGATCAGCGGCAAACGAATGCACTGAGGTAAGGACTCCAGAGCGTACCAGGAACGTGCCAAGCAAGCTTAAGGCAAAGGCGAAAATAGCCAGCATGATGGTCCATGCTTTAAACACCCCGCGCTTTTCAGTGACTGCTAATGAATGCAGCAATGCTAAGCCGACAAGCCAAGGCATAAACGAGGCATTCTCTACCGGATCCCAAAACCACCAACCGCCCCAGCCAAGCTCGTAGTAGGCCCACCACGAGCCCAGTGCAATACCAATGGTCAAAAATCCCCAAGCCGCGAGCGCCCATGGACGTGACCAGCGTGTCCAAGCAGCATCTAAACGCCCTTCCCACAATGCCGCCATACAAAATGCAAAAGGCACTACCATACCCACATAGCCCATATATAACATGGGCGGATGAATAATCAGACCGAAATCTTGTAGGACAGGATTTAAATCAGCGCCATCGACCGCTAGATTGGGTAAGGTACGCTCAAACGGTGACGAGGTAAATATCAGCATTGTTAGCATCATTAACTGTACACCGGCCAAAATAACTAATACCCGCGCACGCATTGATAACGGCAAGCCGCGACTAAAGTATGATACCAGTGCACACCATGTGGCCATGATGGTCATCCATAGCAGCAAAGAGCCCTCGTGTCCGCCCCATGTCGCCGATAACTTATAGTACCAAGGCAACAGCGTATTGGAATGCTGCGCGACGTAACTGAGGCTAAAATCATTATAATAAAAACCTGCTATCAAAGCGCCAAATGACGTTATCATGGCGGCAAACTGTGCCCAAGCTAAGCTAGGGGCTAGTCGTTGCCAAGCAACTTGGTTACGAATAACACCAATAGTTGGCAGAATTACCTGCAATAACGCCAATACAAAAGCGGTAAGCAAGGCAAAATAGCCCAATTCTGTAATCAACATACGGTCTAACCTTATTTACTCTAATGCGGTTGCAGTTTACTGTAGCGGTGGAATTTTTATTATTAGAACCCACCCCCGAAATCTGCTGCTATCTCTAGTTTTTAATTGATTTCGAAGGGTTTTATTTAACTACTTTAGGCGGAGTTATCAGTGGAGGCGCGCCTTTAAAGCGCAGTAAACGTAACGCATTGAGAGTAACGAGCACTGTTGCTCCAGCATCAGCTAGAACCGCAATCCATAGTCCAGTAATGCCGAATACGGTCGTGATCAGAAAGACGCCTTTGAGACCTAAAGCGAAAATGACGTTCTGATGAATGTTGCGCATGGTGGCACGCGAAAGTGCAATCAGATGGGCCATGTCTGTAACACGACTTTTTAATAATGCGATATCGGCCGTCTCAATGGCCACATCGGTACCACCACCCATCGCGATGCCAACATCAGCGGTTGCTAGTGCTGGCGCATCGTTAATACCATCACCCACCATCGCTATTTTGCTGTTATTCTTCATCTCGTTAAGCAAGCGCAGTTTGTCCTCAGGCAACAGCTCAGCTTCCCATTCCACGTCTAAATTACTGGCAAGTGCTTGAGCGGTTAAGCGGTTGTCGCCTGTTAGCATGACGGAGCGCACACCCATCGCTTTAAGTTGAGTCACACCTTCATGAGCGTCGTCTCGTAACTCGTCTCTTAGTGCGACCAATCCAAGCACTTCTCGACTTTGCTCATCGAAAAGAACTGAGACGGTCTTGCCCTCATTTTGCAGCGCCTCGATTTGTGCCTGTTGCTCGGCTGAAATTGATGCCTCATCTGCGGCATAAACAGGCGAACCGATAGCTAGCGCGCGCCCAGCGATAGTTGCGTGTACCGCTTTACCCGCAGTAGCAGAAGCTTTAGAAGCCACAGGTATGACAACTTTGGCGGCTTTGGCATGACTGACAATGGCTTCAGCAAGCGGGTGACTAGAACCTGTCTCCACACTGGCAAAGAGCGCCAATACCTTATCTTTACCTTGAGAACCCTGATCCTGAGAATCCTGACCTTGAACACTTGAATACTCTTGTGTAATGTCAACAACATCGGTCACGCGTGGTTTGCCTTCAGTTAAAGTGCCTGTCTTGTCAAAAGCGACTGTCTTCACTTGGCCGATGGTTTCTAAAGCACTACCGCCCTTGATCAGCAAGCCGCGGCGCGCACCGACCGCTAGACCAGAGGCGATAGCAGCTGGTGTTGAGAGCACAAGAGCACAAGGACAAGCGATCAATAATAAGGCTAGACCTCGATATAACCAAGTTGACCAATCTCCGCCCATGGTTAACGGTGGGACGATGATAATTAGGGCGGCAATAGCCATCACAGCCGGTGTATAGTAACGACTGAATTTCTCAATAAAACGGGCAGTGGGTGCTTTGGAAGCTTGCGCTTGCTCTACCAAATCAATAATGCGCGAAATAGTGTTATCGGCGGCTGTCTTTTCTACGCGCACTTGGAGCACACCATCGATGTTAATTGACCCTGCAAATACATTGTCACCCATCGTCTTGGCAACAGGAACAGACTCTCCCGTCACGGGCGAATCATCAAGGCTGGACGCACCTTGAACAATGGAACCATCAGCAGATACCCTATCTCCAGGACGCACCAGCACAAGGTCATTCACTTGTAGTGAAGTCGCTGGAACGTTACGCTGCCCACCTTGAGCATCAAGTAAAATCGCACTTTTCGGAACCAGCGATGATAAGGCTCTGATGCCAGCGCGAGCGCGATCAGCAGCGATACTCTCAAACAGTTCACCGATTGAGAACAAAAAGACAACCGCTGCGGCCTCTTCAGCTTCACCAATGATAAGTGCGCCAAGCACGGCGACGGACATCAGCGTTTCAATTGAAAAGAATGAACCTGTTTTAGCCAGTGCTAAGGCTTTGCGTGCAAATGGAAAAACGCCTACAATCACAGCGATGGCAAACACCCATATCCCATAAGCGGGGAACAGTAGTGACAGTGCATAAGCGCTGCCCATCAAAATACCGAGACCAACAACCTGTTTGCCTTTTTGAGTTTGCCACCACCGCTTATCCTGCGGAGCCATCTGATTGTCGCTGTCAATATCAATAGCCGATACAGTTTGTTGACCAGTATTGGCAGATATACCGAACCCTAGGCTTTTGATGGTTTTTTCAATATCACTAGCCTGAGTCGGCGCATCAGGGGCCAAGCTTAGCTCTAGCGTTTCTGTAGCAAAATTTAGCTCAACATCAGAAACCCCAGGCATACGTTTCAAAGCTGTTTCAATCTTGCCGATGCAACTGGCACAGTCCATACCTTCAATATGATATTTCATAATAATTTACCCTTTGAATAATGGTATTATGAACCCTCTAGTGGCTTTAGAGTCAAGGTTGTCTATCTACAGTTTTGTAAATTTAATTTCTCTAGCGCCAGTCTTTACAGCCACTTTAATTATTTAAATCATAGAGGTTATTATGACAATCAAAATTGGTGAGCTCGCTAAACGCACAGGTGCCACAGTGGAAACCATTCGCTATTACGAAAAGGAGCACTTATTACCTGAGCCTTCTCGCAACGCAGGGAATTATCGTTTATATAATGAAGAGCACATTGAGCGTCTACAATTTATCCTACACTGCCGTACGCTTGACATGGCTCTAGACGAAGTACGAATCTTACTTGAGTTTTGGGAGGAACCTGATAAAGACTGTGGTGATGTGAGCTCCTTACTAGATAAGCAAATTTATGCTGTAGAAATACGAATGGAAGAACTGATGCACTTAAAGCAGCACTTGACTGTTTTGCGCCAGAAATGTGCAAGTAGTGCACCAGCGGTATCATGTGGGATATTAAAGGCTCTTGCCGATAATTCTTGTCATGAGTAATGATATTAGTAGTGTTCATTTCTGACTGATCAAATCATGAAAGGTTAAATACACCCTGATGTTAAGCACAAAAAAACCCAGCAATGATATTAAGATCACTACTGGGGTTGGAGGAAATAATAACTATGTTGTGCTGACTTATCAGGTCTTATTTATCATTCATAGCAAGGTAGATATTTCGATCTGATGCGGATGCGTCATCCACGTATTTTGAATCACGCCATGTGGTATAAGCATAGACACCACTGTATGGGCTGATGCTGTTCTGACGGAAATCAGAAATCCAGTTTTCGCCATCAAAGATTTGGATATGGCCATGTGGACGCTTTGATGAGCGATCATAGACAATAACATCACCTACTTGGGTTGGCATATCATTACTGATTTTGCTAAAACCTGCTTTATCAAGCGTGCCACGAGTGGCGTACTGATAGGCTGAAGGATTGGGGGTGAACTCATAACCTGCTGATTGTAGTGCTTTACGTACGTAACGGGCACAGTATCCAGAGCTACCAGATAGAGCCACTCGTGAAGCACGAGCAGCAGCGATAGCGGGGGCTGAATTGCTATCAGGAACTGTATTGACTTGCTGCTGTTGTTTTTCAGCGTATAAGCGGCTGTTTAATGATGAAAGCCGACTCTCTTTTTGCTTAGCCTGCGC
Organism: Psychrobacter alimentarius; assembly: GCF_001606025.1. Taxonomy (NCBI): domain Bacteria; kingdom Pseudomonadati; phylum Pseudomonadota; class Gammaproteobacteria; order Moraxellales; family Moraxellaceae; genus Psychrobacter; species Psychrobacter alimentarius. The sequence continues at coordinate 2,222,237 of NZ_CP014945.1, forward strand.
ACTTAGGTTGCTAATAGCTTGACTGATTTCGTCATTACTAGAAACATAAGCACCACTGCTAGTGCTATAGATGTTTTTTGATGAACCGTAGTTTGATGCCACAGAAGTATTGGTGATGGTATTATTTGTTTGAGAGATTGTGATAGCAGCACCACTCGTTTGTGCTATGCCCATACCCAGTACTGACAAAATCAATAAAGCCTGTTTCATAAATCTAATACCTACGGTTAATTCAAAATGGTCTGTTATCAACAACAGCGCAGTCAATTAAATTTCAACAACTCAAGTATATATAGGTCATAGTGACTGATACTTCTGCTGCATATTATTCATATAAAAAATGATTATTGGCGATCACAGCATCATTGAAGTCTTACGAAGCTGTTGCAAATCAAGCTGCTGGCCAAAACACAAAGCCGACTTTAGCATAGGCTGTTTAGCCTGTCATCACCCTTAAAAACCCCAAAAATACTTTTTTGATGTCGAAAAAATTGCTAATATTCCACATTTTACAATGTAAGTTTGTGTAACATATACAGAATATAGCTGACTAAATTGACAACAATTTCTACTGTTTTATAAGCAAAAAAACGTCTGAGGGTTAAATCTAAATTATAGATTTAACCCTCAGACGTTTTTTTATTGGATGAAGTAATTACCCTATATAGGGTCTAACTAATTATTAAGATAATATAATAATTTATAATATTAATATAGATGTTAATTTCCTACTGGCTTATGTAATATTACGTAATTGTTTCGATACATCCTGTATATTCTTGTATTAACCCTTAATTATTTATCTATTTTAAGGGTTAATAACCAATAAATCCGCTTACATTGTCATCAAAAGTTACAAATTCAAAGTTATTTTTGCTTTTAAAGTCGCAATAGCTAATGATTTTTTTGATGAAGAATCATTTTATAAGCAATAGAACAGTCTTATACCTGCCTCATTTACTTTTAACGCTAACACTATAATCAAAGTATTCTTAACTGCTAACACACTATAATTGCTGCTCTACCGATTCAATATCAGCATAAACTTGGGTCGTCCCGTCTTTATTGAGCTGCATAACCTGATAGGGCATGAATTTATTTTGATACTCCATACCTGGGCTACCAACAGGCATGCCAGGTACGGCAAGACCCATAGCTTGTACTGGCGGATTTTCTAAGAACTGCGCCATATACTTAGCAGGTACATGACCTTCAAAGACGTAATCATCAGTAGTGACTACAGTATGGCAAGAACGCATCTCAGTTGGAACGCTGTAGCGCTCTTTAAATACGGCTAAGTCCGCAACATCTTGCGCGGTTGCACTTAGACCATTATCTTCTGCATGACTTATCCATTCTTTACAGCAGCCGCAATTGGCATCTTTATAGACCGTAGCTGAGACGTTTTTTAGTAGGTCTGGTTTACTTACTGACCTTATCATCATGTGAGCACTTTTAGCGTTTGGTTCATCTTCCTTTAAAGTGATAGCTGTTGCATTTTCGGTTGTTACTGATGTTGTGTTTGCATCAGATACGCCACTACTCGGTTGGCTACAAGCAAATAGTGATGAGGCGGCAAGTAACACCAGCGTACCACGCAACCCCTTAGACAGATGACGATTGAATATAAGACTGGATTTTATTTTTAAGGGGGTCATAGTGCTCTCTCATGTACTGTAGATATTGTGAGCTATAGAAGGTCAAGTAACACTTCATATCGTTTGGTAATGTAGCATAATAACCCATCAAACGGGGTACGTAAATTTATACATTGAGCAGTGCGGACTGGTATCATAAGCAGTTTTTATTTTGAAATGCTGCCTGTAGTATTAACGGGTCTATCTGAGTTTTGGATTTTGATTAAAAATTCAAGGCTCATAATTTTGGATAATTTGCGATGCACCTGTCTACTATTAGTCTACAAAAGCGTTTGAGTACTCACTTAAATCAATTACCGCTATGGCTTACGCTAGTAGCAGCATGGCTTGCAGGGGCTATTTTTTTATTTGCATTATCGCCTTATGGGTTCTGGCCGCTAGCAATAGTGTCACCAGCGATTTTATATGCGCTGTTGGTGCCAAATATGAGTGGTCGTCGCGCTTTTATTATCGGTGAAGCTTACGGTATGGGGCTATGGTGCGTCGGCGGCTTTTGGCTCTATACAGCTATCCATGATTATAGCGATACTCCAACGTGGCTCGCATTGATTATGATTGGATTGATGGGTCTCGGTATGGGACTGTTTCATGGATTTTTAGCACTAGCCTTTAACCGTATGGTAGGCAAACAACCCTTTTCATTTGCTGCTCTTTGGGTGCTACAAGAATGGTTAAAAACTTGGTTATTCACAGGCTTTCCGTGGCTGTTTGTTGGTTATGCGTTTACTGAAGAGTATTGGTTATCGTCCTTAGCACCCGTTGCTGGTGTTTTTGCCGTCTCTTTTGTTGCCATACTATTGGCTGCAAGTTTAGTAGAGCTACTGCTTCGGCGCAGTAGTTATGCCGTCGTTTCTGTACTGTTATTGGCCATTAGCACATCATTATGGCTGGTCAATCCGCAATGGACAAAACCTAAGGGCACACCTGATCTGTCAGTGTCATTGATTCAAGGTAATATTTCACAAGATATAAAGTGGCTGACTAAGTATCAAGTAGAAACGCTAAAGATTTATGCGAAGTTAACACGCACTGAGTGGGGACGTGATGTTGTGGTGTGGCCTGAATCATCTATTCCTATGTTTCAGGATGAGGCTGCGGGCTTTATTAGTGAAATGATAGAAATGGCTAATGCGACCAATACGACATGGATAACTGGTATCCCTTATAAGGATAAAGCGGCATTCAATGCCAGTACGGATAAGTATCCCCCATTTTACAATAGCGTGATTGCTCGAGGTGTAGAAGCGGAAGGCCTATACAAGAAGCAGCGTCTAGTGCCTTTTGGAGAGTATATTCCATTTGAAGGCGTGCTCGATATTTTCCCAAGTTTGGCCGGTAGTCAGGATATTAAGAGCTATAGTCGTGGTAGTGATCAGCAGTCACCTCTAAAGGTGCGTGGACACAATATAGGGACGGCTATCTGTTATGAGGTAGCTTATCCAGATACCACGCGTAAAAATGCCATCGATACTGAATTTTTGTTGACCGTCTCTAACGATGCCTGGTTTGGCACTTCAGCAGGACCATTGCAACATTTGCAAATGGTACAAATGCGCGCGCTTGAGAACGGGCGCTGGTTTATTCGAGCGACCAATACTGGTGTTACCGCTATCATTAACCATAAAGGTCGTATTGTAAAACGCGCACCGCAGTTTGAGCGTACTGTACTACGTGGTGAGATACAGGCACGGGTTGGTAACACGCCCTTTATGCTTATGGGAAATTATCCTATCTTGATAATAATAACCTTGTTATTACTACTAAGCTATTTTGGCAAAGGTCTAACCACACTTAGAAGACGAGGGTAATAGTAAACTTAATCATAATAATTTAATCAGTGTAAGTTTTTTATTTTTTCTAGGTAACGTCCTAACGCACGTAAATATAAAAGTTTTAAACTATTGACCCCTGCCGTCAAATCCGTATACATAAACTTGGGAGATTTTAATTACGCAGCTTGACGATAATAATCAAACCACACCTGTCTTGGCGATTGATAGCCCAAACCCTTTTGAATCCTCGTCTGATTGTAGTACAGCTCGATATAACTGATAATATCATTGATGGCTGTGAACCTTGTTTTATAGTCTTGATGATATACCAGCTCATTCTTTAATGTGCCCCAGAAGCTTTCTATCGGAGCGTTATCGAAACAGTTGCCTTTGCCGCTCATTGAGCCTATAAATTGATGCTGCTTAATGGTCTTGTGGTAGGCGTGACTGCAATACTGACTGCCTCTGTCTGAATGAACGATTAGCCCTTTGCTTGGACGTTTATTCTTGATGGCCATATTTAGTGCTTTGCAAACTAAATCTGCGGTCATACGCTTGTTAATAGCGTAACCGACAAGCTCTTTGGTGTATAAGTCTTTGACCCCTGCTAAGTACAGCCAACCCTCATTCGTCCAGATATAGGTGATGTCGCTGACCCACGACTCGTTAGGGCGCTTAGCATCAAACTTCTGATCCAGTACGTTTGGATAGACCAGCTTGTTGTGATTGGAGTCGGTGGTGACTTTAAAGCGCTTATGACGACGACATTTAATGCCGTGTTGCTCTTTGATGCTTCTTACCATATACAGGCTAATGTTATGGCCTTGCTCGCTTAGATGAGCATGCAGTCGATCTGCGCCATAACGTTCTTTCGTTTCATTGTGAGCCGCTTTAACCAGTAATTCAGACTGGTTGCGATGTATCTGTTGGTCGCTGAGATCACGACTTAGCCAGTCGTAATAGCTTGATGGCTTAACCCTTAACACACGGCACATAGTGGTGATGCGAAAGAGGAACTGGTTGTCTTTGATAAAGGCGTACCTGACTAACTGTTTCTCGCGAAGTACGCCGTCGCCAACTCGAGCATAGCTCTCCCCTTGCGTCGGGGCGAAGCAGTGCTTCGCTTTATCCCTCCTCATTTAGTATTTCGCGTTCCTCTTCGGCAACTTTAAGCTGTCGCTTTAGGCGTTTTACCTCTAATAATCATTTGTTAAGGGATCTGTTGATTGATTTCAATATTAACTTGAGTCTGTTCAGCGCTAATCACTACTGGGTTACCTGATAGATCACCCGACTCTGCGGACGCAGTCCCACTATGGCTAACACGAGCAACGACTGCTAACTGAGTTTTGTCGCTACGGGCAGATTGTAACGTGCGTTCTGGCATCATCGCATCAAGATCGCTTAAACGGATACTGGCTTTACCTTGCTTGATGATACTAATAGGTAAACGTTTGGCGGCAAACGGAGGGCCCCCTTTCACATCACGTATCGCTACAAACAACACATCATTGGCTTTAACCAATGGTAATAGACTCGCATCAATAGAGACGGTAACTTCGATACCTTGCGCGGCTTGCTGCTCTTGCTCGATGACATTAGCACTTAGCTCATCAAGGCTCGCTAGCGCTTTACTATGGTCACCTGGTTTGGCAGCGATGCTCTCACGTAAACGCTTAATCCAACCTTGCGCTTCTGCAAAGTTACTACCACGTGCCTCACCCATTGCCATTAGCATCTGCGCACCTTCATGCTGTGGATTTTTGGCAAGGACATCTTGTAATACACGGCGGCTACTGGCATCAAGCTGACCTTTATTGGCAAAAAAGCTAATCTGCGCATAAGTGGTCGCAATCTCTTCATTGTCTGGTGACAGACGGTAAGCGCGTGACAAAGCTTCAATCGCTGAGTCGGTAGCTTCAAGCGATAAAAACAGCTCTGACAAACGCATCCAGCGATCAGGATCATCGGCATGACGATAAACGTTGGTCTGCATCGCGCTGATAAGCTGCTGGCCGTTTTCGATTGCCCATACAGGTGGCTGATCGATTTTGCCAGTCAACAAGTCATCAGCGACTTTTCCGACCTTGTCTTCGGCCGTCCACAGATCAAACACAGGCGTTCGGTCACCCACCATCAGATACGCCAGCGCAGCCAATACAGGCACCCAAACCATGAGGATCAAGCGGCTTTTGATACCAGGGGTGACCATCGGCGTGACTTCACGCTGGGCATCCAATAGTTGCCGCTCAAGCTCAAGCTTTTGGTTTTGGTAGTGAGCATCATCGATGGTGCCACTGTCTTTGTCTGTTTTTAGCTCTGCCAGACGCTCGCGAAACACCGCCACGTTGATATCTAGTAGCTGGTTGTCCACAGAAGTGCCTGATGTACGCGTGGCGCGCAGCCATGGCATGATGGTAATAACAGCAAGGAGTAAGGCAATCAGTAAGCTTAGAGCAATAAATAAGCCAGCAGTAGAGAATATGGTCATTTTTTGTCCTCGGGGCTTGTGGTGTCATGAGCGTCATTATCGGTGCTATTGGCACGCGATAGCAGACGATCAAGTTCGGCTTTTTCGGCGGCAGTCAGCTCCGAGGCGGTATTATCTACCGTCACTCTACTCTGACCGCTCGCTACCAGCTGGCGGCGACGGCTTTGCCAAAACCACCCTATCAATAATACGATCAGTAGCAATGGCGGAAAAAACCATAAAATCCATGTCGATGGACGTACAGGCGGCTTGTAGCTGATAAAATCGCCGTAGCGCTCTTGCATATAATCCCGGATTTCCGCATCACTACGTCTGTCTTTAATCAAATCATAGACTTTTTGCTTTAAGTCTTGGGCAATCGGCGCATCAGAACCTGCCAAGTTTTGGTTTTGGCATTTCGGGCAACGTAGCTCTTCGATCAATCCTCGGTATTGTGCTTCTTGTTGGACAGAATCAAAATCATAGACGTCAATCGCCGCATAGCTGGTCACACTTAGGAGACAGGCAAGTATTAAGCTCGCTACTTTTATCGTAACGGCCTTTATTGAAAGGGCTATCATTTGCACACCTCTTCAACCTGAATCGCATCTGGACTGACGTTATTATCATTGGCATCATTGAGTACCGTTAAGCAAGGCTCAATACGATCTTGCCAGTTACTCTCGTTAATCTCACCAACAATGTGCTGGCGAATAACGCCTTCACCATCGACAGTGAAAGTCTCAGGCGCACCCGTCAACCCTAAGTCCAAGGCAAACTGGCCGGACAAATCCTGAATAGACATCGAAAAGGGATCACCGCCTCGGTTCAGATAACCGAAAGCATCACCAATATCGTCTTTATAATTCACGCCAACCAGATTGACACCACGCTCTTCTAGTTGCATCAAAAAAGGATGCTCAATAACGCAAGTTGGGCACCAAGAGCCCCAAATATTCATCAAAAAGGGCTCATCAGGTAAGTTGTCATTGGTCATGATCCGACTGGTATCGGACAACAATGGCAGCTCAAACGCTGGTACTGGGCGTTCAAGCGCGGTATTGGTTACGATTTCAGTCGGCTGCCCCAAACGAAAATAAAGCATAACCATAACAGCAGCAAAGATGATCAGCGGGATCAAAAACCATATTCTAATTTGGCTTTTTTTCATTGTTCGATTACCTTTTGTTTCAGGGGGTTGCTCGGAAAAATGATTAGACTTAGTCATTTTGCTTCTCCCCTATTAGTGTCGTGTTATTAGTAGTGCTTTTAACATCTAAATCAGTAACCGTCGTAAAGCCTGACTTACTCGCTGCAATTTGTGCAGGGGTCTTGGATGTTTTGAGACGATAGCGCCTATCAAGCATACTCAGCAGACCACCCAATGCCATAATAATAGCGCCGAGCCATATCCAACGAATCAATGGCTTCACATAAATACGTACGGCCCATTTATTACTGCCTTCAGCTATAGGTTCACCAAGTGCGACGTACACATCACGCATCAGACTGTCATCAATCGCTGCTTCGGTCATTGGCATCATGCTAATAATGTAATTGCGTTTTTCAGGGTATAACGTAGTCACAGCACGGCTATCTTTACTCACTTCGACCTCAGCTTGGGTCGCATCATAGTTACTGCCTTTGACTTCGCGGAAGCCTTTAACGGTGAAGTCGTAACCTTGGACATGGACCGTTTCGCCAACACTCAATGCCACATCGCGCTCGATACTCAAGGTACTGGTAAAGGCAACACCGATGACCGCTACAATCACACCAATATGTGCCGTTTGCTGACCCCAGTAGCTTAAACGCAGCTTATTTAAGCCTTGCAAAAAGCTTGGTGCATTTTTGGTTTTGTCTTTGAAATCAACCACCATCCAGAACAGTACCCAAAAACTTACTGCTAGTGTTACACCAATATTAAGCATGGCAGATGGACTGACAAAGTAAGTGATGACTGCAGCTAATACTAGACTGCTCGCCGCAATGACCATACCAACGCCTAACAATGGACGCTTATCTTGTTTCCAGCGGATATTGGAGCCCATACCCATGGCAACCAGCAATAGCCATGTTAAAGGCACAAATAGCGCATTAAAGTACGGAGGACCTACCGATACCTGACCCAAGCTAAAGGCGTCGGCAATGATAGGATAGAGGGTACCAAGCAATACCACTAACGTTGCAATCAAAATGATGACGTTGTTAATGACTAAAAATGACTCACGCGAAACCAGTTGATACTGACTTTCAATCGTCAAACGCCAGCCACGCAGCGCAAACATCAGCAAACCACCACCGACGATGATGCCAAGAATCACTAAAATTACCAGACCACGAGTGGGGTCAGCGGCAAACGAATGCACTGAGGTAATAACCCCTGAACGTACAAGGAAAGTACCCAAGAGACTTAAGGCAAAAGCAAAGATAGCCAGCATAATGGTCCATGCTTTAAAGACACCGCGCTTCTCAGTCACTGCCAACGAATGCAGCAAGGCTAAACCGGCAAGCCAAGGCATCAGTGAGGCGTTTTCTACAGGATCCCAAAACCACCAGCCGCCCCAGCCAAGCTCATAATACGCCCACCAAGAGCCAAGAGCGATACCAACGGTCAAAAACCCCCAAGCCGCTAGCGCCCATGGACGCGACCAACGTGTCCATACTGCATCCAAACGCCCTTCCCACAATGCCGCCATACAAAAAGCAAATGGCACCGCTAAGCCCACATAACCCATATACAGCATCGGTGGATGAACGATCAGCCCAAAATCCTGCAAAAGTGGGTTGAGATCTACCCCATCTACGGGCAGATTGGGCAAGGTACGATCAAATGGCGACGAGGTAAAAATCAGCATCGCTAGCATCATGACCTGCACACCGGCCAATATCACGAGTACCCGCGCGCGCATCGACAACGGTAAGCCACGGCTAAAATAGGAGACCAGCGCGCACCACGTGGCCATGATGGTCATCCACAACAAGAGCGAGCCTTCGTGTCCGCCCCATGTCGCCGAGAGTTTATAGTACCAAGGCAACAAAGTATTAGAGTGCTGCGTGACATAGACGAGACTAAAGTCATTGAAATAAAAGCCTGCCATCAATGCAACAAATGAAAAAATCATGGCAGCAAACTGTGCCCATGCCAAACTCGGTGCCAAACGCTGCCAAGCAACATGGTCACGCATAACGCCTATCGTTGGTAATACCACCTGCAAAATCGCCAAGATTAAGGCGGCTAGCAAGGCAAAATAACCCAATTCTGTGATTAACATACGGTCTAACCCTGTTTACTCTAATATGATTTAAGCTCACTGTAACGGTTGGATTTTTATTATTGGAAACTATTGAAATTTACTGCTATCTCTAGCTCCAATTGTTTTCGAAGTGTTTTGAAAAGCGTGCCGAAAGTAATAGACAATCATAAATATACAACCATCTTTTGTTAGGTAAGAAGAATATTGAATTAGTTAACCGGACTTATAACAGCCTAATGCTATCTAAATAAGACCTAGACGATCACACCTGAAAGACAGGCGCGAATCCACCGCCTGGCGTACGGAAGTTAGTCACCTGACCTTGATACACACGCGCAGCAGGTAGTAACAGTTTTCCGCCATACGTATAAAGACGTATATCTACCTTTCTTGTTGTTACGATGTCATCAATTTTGAGTGATCTCTCTCCTGCAGGGACAAAGGTCTGTGCGATATAATCTTCATCCAGAATGTTTTCGAAGACGCGTCGAGTCAGTTTGCTACCGCGATAAACGCCTTTGCTTCCATGACCAGCAACTGGCTTAAAAAACAGTTGCCGCCGAGTAAGCCACAACTCTGCTGCATCGTCTCTTGATACAATCTTAGTCCTCGGTACAGACCTTTCGAGGCACTCCACTGCAGCCTCATCCAGACCCCAAGAGCGCAATATTTGGGAGTCTGATAGCAATGTCAGGTTTTGCTTATTGGCCAACATAGCATGTACGCGGGGATTGGGTGTCACTACCACAGCACCCTCTAAATAAGCCTGCTTAAGCAATACATGGTCAGGGTCCTCAAATGCAAAGTCGACAAGCCGATTGTAAATCATATCGATTTTCTGGCCATGGGCTGTTAACGTACCGTCGATATACTCGAGTTCAGAGGGATCAAGTATCACAGTATCAATACCTCTAGCTTGGAGCAGTTGACAGGCTAACTCAAACTCTAAGAACATGAACTGACTCTCGGGGTCATTGTCCACAATGGCTATCCGATTGGGCATAGCAACAGCGGACTGTCGCTGCCATTCCTGTTTGAACATGTCAAACACTGCTTCCTCGAACCTATCTAGCATTTGATTGGTTGCAGCGCTTTGCTCTGAGGGGTTGCAACAGCGTTTTTGTGCGCGAGCGAGCAACACATTCAGAAATGCGCCACCGGCATTAGTATTGACCTCGATGAGCTGAGGTCCATCGCTACCCAAGTGAAAGTCATAACCCATGAGGGCCCCTATTGGGCCTGGGTCGAAAGCAGCTATTTCTGGTGCCCACGACAGCACTTGCTCTTGATACAATGGCAGTTCGGCAGCTGACTCGATAGCCCTGACGATTCGCTCCATCGCCTCTATCTCTGTTTTGGGAACGAACACGGGTGTTGCTGAAAAAAGCTTATTAAGCTCGTTCGCTCCTATTGGATTGTTTCTAGTTTCTACCAATTGATCTTGAAGGCTTGTATTAAGCGCTTTACGATCAAGGGTAATGCAGTAGCACTCTTGGTTAAGTCGATTTGCAAGACCGTCATTTTTTTCGTTGTTATTAGTTGGGTGTTCCATTTAGAGTCCGTCGCTAAGTAGAGTACTCACGCTGACATACTCTAGTAAAAAGTAAAAAGTAAAAAGTAAAAAAGGTTCTTGGCGTATTTAAGTAGTGCTAGCTACTTTCTAATGTTTCATTCCCTGAGACTAAATCATTATTTCGTTCATTTTTAATTAATATCTTTGCTAAGAGTAAACCCAGCTCAAATAATAGCCACATAGGAATCGCCAACAACAGCATTGATACACCATCAGGCGGTGTCACTACCGCGGCGATCCCAAAACAGCCGACTATGATATAACGACGCTTATCTTCTAAAATTTGAGTAGAAACGATTCCGGCCATTATCAGCAATAAGGTAACCACTGGAATCTCAAAAGTCAGTCCAAACACCATAAATAGCTTGAGGGCAAAGCTCAGATAACTGTCAATATCGGTCATTGGTATAACGTTATGCGGAGCGAACATAATAAAAAATTTCAATACCCCTTTGAGTACGACAAAGTAGGAAAAAGCAACACCAGCATAAAATAGAAATATCGAAGATAGCAGTACAGGAATGGCAATTTTCTTCTCTTTTTTATATAAGCCGGAAGCTACAAATGACCAAATTTGATACAGGATATAAGGCATTGCTAAAAATGCGGCGACGAATATCGTTAAGCGAATGGGTGCCATAAAGTTTGACGTTATATCAGTGGCAATCATGGTCGAATTGATGGGTAACTGCGCCACTAATGGGTCTGATAAAAGATTATAAAGCTCGCGTGAAAATCCCACCAATACTAAGAATATAATTAAGACGACCACGCATATTCTTATTAAGTGCGTACGCAGCTCGATTAAATGTCCGGTAATAGGCATATCGCCAAGCGTACCTAACGTATCTCCAGACTCACTATTCTGTGTTGTATCTGTTGGCGCCTCAAACTCTATATCTGTTATTTTTTCTTGTCGACTTTTTTGCCGTTTAAATAGGCTCACTGATCCGCCTCCTGTTTAATGAACGAGGAGGTAGTATTCTGTTGATGGTCTTTATCATAAGGGGTGATTGACTGATGTGAAGCGTCTAGGCTTTGGTTCTGTGACTGCTCAAACTTTTGCATACTGCCACGCATTTCTGCTAATTCGCGCTTCATATCCGACTCGGTCTGACGGATTTTCGCAAGTTCATTTTGCATTTGTTGACGTGTTTCAGCTAGATCAAGCTCAGCTTCTATTTCAGATTGTAGAGTGGATACTGTACGGCGCAGTTTGGCATACCATTGCCCAGCGGTACGTGCGGCTTGCGGCAGTTTTTCTGGCCCCAATACGATTAAAGCAATGACGCCAAACAAGAGTAATTCGGAAAACCCAATATCAAACATAACAGTCACATATATTAATAGACTACTTAGTGCCGCTATTTATAAGCGGCGCGCTTCATACTTTAGGCTGGTCATCAGTGGAAATAGGGCTGATTTCCATATCATCAGCCTGATTACCTACACGCGTATTTAAATCATTACTTGCAGCTGGCGTACTATTTTCATGGCTAAGCACATGATTTTTGCGAGCATTCTCGGGTTCTTCATCTTTGACCGCTTCTTTAAAACCCTTCACCGCACCGCCTAAATCTTTACCTGCATTTTTAAGCTTGGCAGTACCAAATACGACCACCACTACGACCAATAAAATCAGCCAATGTGTAATAGAAAAGCTGCCCATAACGGTATCCTTATATTTTGTGATCTTGTTTAGACCAGTATGTGTCAGTGTGCTTTAGAACACTTTTTACCGTACCAGAATTATAGTTTCAAACGGCGCAATCGCAGCGCGTTAGCAATCACCGAGAATGACGACAAGCTCATCGCTGCCGCTGCTATCATCGGACTGAGCAGAAGCCCAAATATGGGATAGAGCACACCTGCGGCAATAGGAACACCAAGTGCATTGTAGATAAAGGCAAAAAACAGATTCTGTCTGATATTGCGCATGGTGGCGTGGCTAAGCTTATAAGCTTTGGCAATGCCCATTAAATCACCTTTTAGCAGGGTAATGCCCGCACTCTCCATCGCCACATCGGTACCAGTTCCCATAGCGATACCAACATTAGCTTGCGCTAGCGCTGGTGCGTCGTTGATACCATCACCCGCCATAGCGACCAATTTACCGCTGTCTTGCATTTCTTTGACGATACGGTTTTTATCCTCTGGTGAGACATCCGCATGAACTTCATCAATACCTAGTTTATTGGCGACTGCCTGCGCGGTTTTTTCGTTGTCACCGGTTAGCATCACAACTTTTAAACCTGCGTCATGAAGCAGTGAAATAGCCTCTTTAGTGCTTGGTTTAATAGGGTCAGCAACTGAAATAATACCAGCAGCTTTACCGTCTATAGCCACAAACATTACCGTTTCTCCGTCTTTTCTACGGACATCAGCTTTAGTGGACAGCTCATTATCAAAACTATTTAGGCTTTCCATAAGCTTAGAGTTACCAATAGCGACTTTCTTACCATCGACCACGGCTTGTACGCCTTCGCCAGTAGTCGAATTAAAGTCAGTAGCTTTAGGAATAATGAGTGATCTTTCTTGAGCTGCTCTAACGATAGCTTCTGCTAAAGGATGCTCGCTAGCGCTTTCTACTGAGGCTACCAATGCGAGGAACTCGTCTTCATCTTGACCTACCTGCGCATCAATTGCGGTAAGCTCGGGCTTACCAGCGGTCAGTGTTCCGGTCTTGTCGACGACAATGGTATCGACTTTTTCCATACTCTCTAACGCTTCAGCATTTTTGATGAGGACGCCGTTTTGCGCGCCTTTGCCGGTACCAACCATAATGGACATCGGCGTCGCTAGACCAAGGGCACAAGGACAAGCAATAATCAGTACCGCAATCGCGTTAACCAAAGCATAGGTCATAGCGGGCTCAGGGCCGAATATTGCCCAGACAATAAAGGTAATGACGGAGCAAATAAGCACGATCGGTACGAACCACCCAGCTACCTTATCTACCAATTTCTGTATAGGTGCGCGGCTACGCTGGGCTTCAGCAACCATTTGTACAATTTTAGATAATACTGAATCTGCTCCAACATTGACCGCTTCGACTAATAGCGTTCCGGTGCCATTTACCGTACCACCAGTCACTGTATCTCCTGCTACTTTTGATACAGGGATTGGCTCACCCGTCACCATTGATTCATCAACATTACTATTACCATCGATCACTGTACCATCTACGGGTAGTTTCTCACCTGGTTTAACCCGTAGCTTATCGCCAGTGACGACCTCATCAAGCGAGACTTCGACTTCTTTACCGTTTTCATCGACACGTCTTGCGGTTGGTGGTGCGAGCTCAAGCAAAGCTCTAATCGCACCTGAAGTTTGACTTCTAGCTTTGAGCTCTAATACTTGACCCAGTAGCACCAAGGTCACAATGACCGCTGCCGCTTCATAGTAGACTCCGACTTGACCAGAGGCATCTCTGAAACTGTCTGGGAAAATATCGGGAAAAAAGGTCGCGACAATACTAAAAATATAAGCAGCGCCTACGCCTATCGCAATCAAGGTAAACATATTTAGATTGCGGCTTTTTATAGACTGCCAGCCACGGACGAAAAACGGGGCGGCGCCCCAAAGCACTACAGGGGTCGCGAGCACTAACTCAGCCCATTGTAAGATCTTTGAAGAGATACCATACTGACTAAAATTAACTACGTTTAAGTCAAACATACCGCTCATCACATATATTAATAGCGGTACAGTCAACACGGTACATATCCAAAAACGACGAGTCATATCGTCAAGCTCTGAGGTGTCCTCTTCACCGATAGTAAGCGTTTCGGGCTCAAGCGCCATACCACATATCGGACAACCGCTATTTCTAACGTCTCTCACTTCAGGATGCATAGGACAGGTATATACCGTGCCATCGTAATCAGCAGGTACTTTATCGTATTTACCGCCTTTAACAGATTTTACTCCGCTACTATCAGTATCCTTTCCATGACAACTGGCGTGACTATCATCTTTAGCAACTTCGTCTTCAGGTTTAAGAAACATGCCACATATTGGGCAGTCACTTTTTTCAACATCTCTTACTTCTGGATGCATAGGACAAATATAAATCGTGCCGTTATAATTTTCTGGTATCTTGTCGTACTTATTGCCTTCGACAGACTTTAACTCAGTACTATTATTAGCATCCGCTTTATGACAATGCGCATGACTGCCCTCATTATTGTTGGATTCAGCAACCTCGTCTTCAGGTTTGAGAAACATGCCGCATATCGGACAATCGCTCTTCTCAGTATCTCTAACCTCAGGATGCATCGGGCAGATATAAACCGTACCACTATAGTTTTCTGGCACTTTATCGTACTGACCACCTTTGATAGATTTTTCATCGGCAATATGTTTCATAAAATCACTCCTTGAAGACAATAAATAAAGCTTTTAAAGCACAATCATCAACCTTTAATTGCTATTCATCTAATTACTAATCTAGATATCTCGAAAATTAAGTTTCAATTGGAACTTAATCTTTATTACGCAAATATTTGAGTAAGGCCATAATAGTCAATATCAGTACCGCAAAAACCAGTACTGTAAACAATAAGGAGACAATAGATTCTCCCCAACCCATACCGTGCATCGATCCATTCATCATGCCGTGCATAGTCCCGTTCATCATACCGTGCATCATAATAACCATTACAAGGACTCCTTATTTGTTATTTCCTTAGTATAAGTAATGATATAGTGCTAGTGTGTGAACGTACACCTCTCAATAGTCTGCTTACTTAATAACACCTAATACAAAGTGCTCAAAATTTGTGACTGCCTATTCCAACTCATCAATAAGCGCTTGCATCTCACCGATTTCACGCTTTTGTGCTTCGATAATGTCATCAGCAAGCTGGCGTACACGTGGATCTTCGATATCAGCACGCGAACTGGTCAAAATAGCAATCGAGTGATGCGGTATCATCGCCTGCATCCAATCCACTTGATCGACCGTTTGTTGTGATCTAACGCCCCATAAACCAAAGGCAAATAGCACGACACTAATCCCATAAACCATTAGATTGACCTTAGTCTTTTTATACATATTGGTCATAAAGGCGAGCATAATAATAGCCATCATAGCGCCCATATATAACGCCATATAAGCTCTGGTTTCGCTAAAATAAACGTGATCCCATTGATAAGTATTAAAATACATCATGATAAACATCACGACTGTCGATGTTAAAATCATGATTGTGAACTTTACATAAGGGTTCATTTGCTTCTGTTTATTATCCATATGGTTATTCATATTCTTGTCCTTAATTTAGTAAAAAGGCACCTAAATAAAGAGGTGCCTTTTTTTAGAGCTAGTGTTATAAACTGTTGTTACTTACATGGTTAACACTAGAACCAAAATTTCACACCAGCTGTAACGCTACTAGAATCAACAGCTTCGTCTTCTTGACGTCGCAAATCTCTTGCGTTGCCTAAAGCGGTCTCATAGCTGATACCCACATAAGGCGCGAGCTGACGACTTAACATCTCGTAAGTAAGCCTAACGTCAGCCCCAAACTCATTAAAGCCTTTAGTAATATGGTTATCTGTATCATCTTTGCTAAACGCCGTCAGCTCTACTTCTGGAATCACTACCCAATGTTGATCTAAGCGCCACTCATACTCCGCACCTAGATCTAGACGAACTTGCCCATCAGTATATAAATAAGCTCTAGCATCGGTTTCGATGAAGTAAGGTGCAGTGCCTGCAATACCAGCCATCACGGCAGATTTATCATTTTCGGTATCATAAGCAACACCGGCTTCCCCATTCCAAAAAATACTAAGTGGCTTCCAGTAAGATAGTGAGGTTAAGCTATCAATTTCTTTATCATCTTTAGTTTGGATACTACCTTCGCTACGTAGCGTTACGCGGTTGCTGTCTGTACCGTACCACGTATCAAACTCATAATTGATTTGATCATCGTCAAATTGATAGCCCAAATCGTCTACTGATACGCCCCATAACGGTAAGCTACCCATCATCACAGGCTTACCAAAGCGACCATAGGGAACACCGTTCGAGTAGTCAGGGCTTCGAGCATCGGCTGGTGCTTCGCCACCTTGCATTCCTGACATGTCCATACTGCCA
The DNA here is from genome assembly GCF_001606025.1 of Psychrobacter alimentarius. NCBI lineage: Bacteria > Pseudomonadati > Pseudomonadota > Gammaproteobacteria > Moraxellales > Moraxellaceae > Psychrobacter > Psychrobacter alimentarius. The sequence goes on from NZ_CP014945.1 coordinate 2,239,070, forward strand.
TGATCCATGCCCGACATATCCATGCCACTATGATCCATACCTGACATATCGCCCGACATATCCATGCCACTATGATCCATACCTGACATATCGCCCGACATATCCATGCCACTATGATCCATATCTGACATGTCACCTGACATATCCATACCACTGTGATCCATATCCGACATATCGCCTGACATATCCATGCCACTATGGTCCATATCTGACATATTGCCCGACATATCCATGCTGCTGTGATCCATATCTGACATATCCATACCAGACATGTCCATACCAGACATGTCCATACTGCCATGATCCATGTTCGACATCTCAGCAGCGTTTGCTAAAGGTGACATTAGTAGCATCAAAGATGACATGCCAATAAACGGTAGACCTACTTTATATATTTTCATAATAAGGCTCATATTCGAAGGTTTATTAAACAACGGCAACTTCTCTAAACATCCCTGCTTCCATGTGATAGAGCAAGTGGCAATGCCATGCCCATCTGCCAGCTTCTCCGGTGACATCAAAGCTTATCTTTTGTGCAGGCTGTACCATTATCGTATGCTTACGTACTTGAAACTCACCTGAAGGCATCCGCAGATCGCTCCACATACCATGCAAATGCATGGGATGATTCATCATGGTGTCATTGACTAAGGTAATACGTACGCGCTCGTTGGGCTTAATATTGACCGGTGCGGCATCTTTGAACATAACCCCGTCTAGAGCCCAAATATAGCGCTCCATGTTTCCCGTCAGATGTATTTCAATCTCTCTGGTGGGTTTGCGCTGCTCTGCCATTATCTCATCGCCGACAGAGCGCAACTGACTATAATTCAAAACCTTTCTATCAATGTTACGTAGATTAATACCAGGGTCATCAAGGTTCATACGCGGACTATCAACGCGCATATCGGACTTAAAGTCATATTCTGTTTTGGCATGTTTAGCGTTATAGCCATTCGATCCCATGGCGCCCATCATGTCGGCCATCGTCAGCCATTCGATTTTGTCCATAGCAGGTATCGCAGGACGAGCACCTTTTTTGGTAGCAAGCGTTGTCGCAACATAGCCTGACCGATCTATGTTTTGAGCAAATATGGTATGCGCGTCTTTAGTGGGCGTCACGATGACATCATAAGTCTCGGCCACCCCAATACGGAAATCATCGATATCGACGGGACTGACATCAATCCCATCCGTCGCGACGACTTTCATTTTTAGGCCGGGGATGCGTACATCAAATATCGTCTGCGCTGAACCATTAATAAAACGTAGTTTGACAGGCTGTCCAGCCTTGACAAGTTGCGTCCAGTTAGCCGCTGTGGTTTTACCATTCATCAGATAGGTAAAGGTTTTTTCACCAGACAGATCAGTAAAGTCTGTCGGCATCATGCGCATCTGATTCCACATTTTGCGCTTATCAAACGCGGTTTTCATATCCGTTTCGGCAATATCAGCAAGCAGTTTTTTGAAGTCTGGTAGATGGTAGTTGTCAAAGTCGGCGCGCTGTTTGAGCAGCTTCAAGAGATTATGCGGGTTGCGGCTGGTCCAATCACTAAGCACGATCACATGGTCTTCGTCGATAGGATGACGTTCGCGCCCTTTCGGCTCAATGACGATGGCCCCGCGCATACCGGTTTGTTCTTGGAATCCAGTGTGCGAGTGATACCAATAAGTGCCAGATTGTTTCAGCGTAAATTTATACGTAAAGGTGCTATTTGCTGGTATACCATCAAAACTAATGCCGGGCACGCCATCCATCTCAAACGGTACTAGTAGACCATGCCAATGAATAGAGGTCGACTCATTCATTTGGTTATGGACGCGTATCACTACCGTATCGCCCTCGCGCATTTTTAGCGTTGGCGCTGGTAATGAGTCATTAATGAGCGTCGCCGTGCTTGACTTGCCATCAACAATGATGGGTTTTTTGCTGACATAAAGATCAAACTCTTTGCCTGTCAGTATGGGTACTTTATGATCGGGTTTATCACTGTTAATAGTAGCGCCCTGACTGCCTGAGCGACTCGATTGTCCCAATGCGCTACTAGCAATAGTCGGCATCAAGGAGGCACCAAGGACAGCAGAGGATCCGGTTAAAAAACGTCGGCGGTTCAGTATGTTCTTTTTATTCATAATGATAACCTGATTTAATTTGAGAGATGGTGGTTAAGCTTATAGTTATAACATTTTCGATATTTAACAGAATCTATTCACATCTAAGCCAACACTACAGCTGCTGCTGAGGAGACTCAATAGCAGCATAGACTTCTGTGGTGCCGTCTTTATTAAGCTGCATTACCTTATAAGGCATGAATTTACCTTCATACTCCATACCGGGGCTACCAACCGGCATACTCGGTACGGCAAGTCCAATAGCTTGTGCAGGAGGATTTGCTAAGAATTCAGCCATGTGTTTAGCAGGGACATGCCCTTCAAAGACAAAACCGTCGGTGGTAACGGTGGTATGACAAGAGCGCATTTGCTGTGGTACGCCATAACGCTCCTTAAATAAGGATAGATCTTCCACATCGTGCGTGGTTGCACTTAATCCATTGTTTTTTGCATAGCCTACCCATTCTTTACAGCAGCCGCAGTTGGCATCTTTATAAACCGTGGCTGAGACGTTTTTGAGTAATGATGACGAGCTGTTAACGGGAGCATTTGTAGGAGCAGAACTTTCATTTTGTACTTGTGCATTCTGGGTAGCAGACTGTTCAACCTTTACTGGTTGAGAATCAGAGCCACTGGTATTAGATTGGCTGCAAGCGGCTAGCGTTAACGAGAGTGACGATGTCACCATCAATAAAAGGACACGACCGGATAACCAGCTATGTCCATTAGAAAGCACATGTGTGTAATGTCTCATTAAATTACTCCTAAACGTCTATTGTTATGCTCGATATTCTAAAAACTTACACCCTATATTTGAATTCTTATGTACTTAACTAAAAACATTAAATGCAGCACTGTTCAGTACTGCATTATTAATAGCGACAACCGTGAGTTAGGAGGCTTTCATATCTAGAAAGTATTAATGCTGCATTCCAGATCCATCATCCGACATATTCATACCCATATCACCACCATCTGACATATTCATATCACCGTCAAATGACATGTCCATCATATCGCCATCTATCCTAGTGGTTAGCATCGTGTATTGGCTTTCATCTAATTCAGGTAACGATCTAATGAAGGCTACCATTGCCCACATTCTACCGTCATCATGGGACGCGCCCCACGCAGGCATTCCAGATGCCATAATACCGTGCTTAATTGCCCAAAAGCTTTGCTTTGCACCGTCTTCTGTTTGATAACGTTTGACAATATCAGCCTTGGTAAAGTTGGGCGGCTTTGGATATAAGCTCTCACTAAAGTCAGTTTGTGCCACTCCCGGAGACAAGTGACAGCCTGCACACATATCCTTATAGTCCGCGCCACCAGAACTGATTAGCTCAACCTTCTCTAAATCTGGTACCACAATATCTTTACTGGCATTTTCTATGGAACGATTGCGAGCAGTTTCTAAAAAGCTAAACATCATTGGGCTATGCTCTTGGTCAGCTCCCACATTGACAACGCCACTAGTAACAACCGCAAACACGCTAACGATTGCCACAAATACGGTAAAGAGCGCACCCAATAAAAATTTCATATGTTTTCCTAAGAATTTATTTCCGTTAAGTGTTGACTGCTATTTAACAGAGCTAAAATTTTTAAGATTTACTGTCGTTAGTAACGCAGTGTTTTTGGTACATTTGCTTCATTTTACCCATGTTAGCCATCATCGCTTTCATGGCAGGATCGCTCATGTCCATCTTGCTATGATCCATTTTTCCCATCATATCCATATGCTTTTGCATTTTTTCACAGTTCATTTGATCTTTTTCAGCATGCATTTTAGGGTCATGCGCCATAGCTGAGGTCGATACGACAAGAGCGATGGCCGTCATTGCGATTGATTTAGACAGTAATTTAAATTGTGACATGATTAATTCCTATTGTTTGGATTAAAGGCTATTGAGTTCAATAGCTGTTAAACCAGCCTAAATGATACATTAATCATTCTGACTGGTAGATGACGTTAAGATTACAATGTTGTCAGACTTCTAATTTTGTATTTTAATATCGCAGATAATCTTTTAGTATTACTTCTCACTACCATATTTTTTCACAAAATACTTTTCAGACTGCAAGTGTTGATCTTGATGCTGCACCTGACACGCGACTCTCGCATCAACATAGCCTTTCATTTGCACGCTAGAAATCTGTGCATCGTTATGATCTGCGTTCTTTGCAAAACTAGTGAGCGCATCACAATTACCGAGAACAGAAGCATCTAAGTTTGTGGTATGCGCATTGGCCGCTGACATGCCCACTAACATCGATACTGAAAGCAAAGCTGCTTTTTTTAATGAACTATAATTTTTCATATAAGACCCTTTAAAGATAAATAACAAACTGTTTAAGTAGGATAATTGCTTTACTCGTAGAGGCAGTCTGTATCAGAGACAAGCCAATATGCGGCGTTGATTTAGAATACTAAATGGTGGCTGACAGCTAGATGACACGGATATTACATGTTCGTTAGGAACAGCATAATATTGTCATCTTCTTGTCATTAAAACCAAATACCAGCATCTGTCTCTATCCAAAGAACACTGTTATAACAAGGGTTCCTGATAAATATATGGCTGATAAGCTAACAATGTTAGTGATACGCTGTTGACAACTATAATGATATAAAGGTAAGCAACGATGAAAGTACTGTTAGTAGAAGATGAGAAAAACCTTGGAGAATATATTAAGAAAGGCTTAACTGAGGCCGGTTTCATCGTGGATCATCACATGACAGGTTTAGATGGCTATCATGCGTTAATGACTGAAGATTTTAGTGTGGTTTTGATGGATGTCATGCTACCTGACGTCAGTGGCTTTGAGTTGGTACAGCGCTACCGAGCTGCTGGAAAGCATACGCCAGTTTTATTTTTAACGGCTAAAGATGATTTAAGCGATCGGATCAAAGGTATTGAAATTGGTGGCGATGATTATCTGACCAAGCCTTTTGCTTTTGCTGAACTGATTGTTAGAATAAAAAGCCTATTGCGCCGTGCCAATCAATCTGATTATAAAAGCTCGGTCATACACATAGCTGATCTGAAAATGGATATTGCCAAACGCACCGTTCATAGAGGCAACACTAATATAAAATTGACTGCTAAAGAGTTTGCTTTATTACAACTTTTCTTAGAACGTCAAGGTGAGGTACTGCCGCGCACTGTGATCGCCTCGCAAGTATGGGATATAAACTTTGAGAGTGATACGAATGTCATTGACGTGGCTATAAGGCGCTTGCGGATAAAAATTGATGATGGATTTGATATAAAGCTGATTCATACGGTACGCGGAATGGGCTACAAGTTAGAGCCACTGGCTGTCGACGTGGATAGTGGCATGGGCGACGATAGTATTAATAAAGACAGTCTGACATCAAATGAGACATAAATCTAAGAATCGGCGTTGGTCACTGTTATGGCGAACTATTTTTTTACTGACATTGTTCGTTATTATCTCTCAGGTTATTATCTACGCATGGGTTCAGCGCTCTGTGAGTGGACACTTTGAGCAAATGGACTCAGAAATCCTTACTCATGCAGCTTTTAACCTGCGCAAACGTATGGTTAGTTTGGAAGATCACATAGAACTATTCACAGTATCAAAGTCGCAAGCGCTAATTGATGCCAATCATCTACATTCTTCTTGGCTGGATTATGATTTAAAAACCTTAGTATCAGATAAAAATGGCAAATTATTATCCAGCGATCCCAGTAATTTCATCAATGATCTACCGGCAGATTTTAGCTTGTTACAACTATTGCAGGACTATCGCGATCAGCAGTTTATGATCAAGATAAATAATAGGCATTACCGAGCCATTATCATTACACATCAAGAGGTTTTGGCATTTATTGCTCTACCTATCGATGTGCATAATCAATATCTTATCCAGTTTAATCGCCAGCTGAGCTTGATACTTATCGCCATTACCTTATTATTGGTTTCAGTAGCAGCACTAAGTGTACACTGGGGTTTTGCTCCCCTAGCTACTATCGTACAAAAGATGAAAGGCATTAATCTTCAAAGGTTAGATGAAAGAATTGTGGTTGGCGATATGCCGTTAGAATTACGTCCACTAACGGAGTCTTATAATTCTATGATGGTCAAGCTTGAAAGTAACTTTGAATCATTATCACGGTTTTCAGACAATATCGCCCATGAGCTACGTACGCCAATAGCGACGCTGAGTACGCAAACGCAAGTCATGTTAACTAAGCCAAGAGAAAGCGACGAATACATTGAGCAATTGCATCATCAGCATGATACGTTAAAGCAGTTATCCGCCATGATTAACGATATGTTATTACTGGCAAAAACTCAAAAAGAGCTGAGTGATTCGCAAATCAGTCATGTCGATATAGAGAGCTTGATCACAAAGCTTATAGATTATTATGAGATGATTGCTGAGGATCGTGAGATAATCTTTGAAAAATCGGGTGATTTTAAAACAGTACTAGGTGATAAAGGCTTATTGCAACGGCTGTTTGCCAACCTGATGTCAAATGCGATTTATTATGCGGCTAGTAATAGCACTATTATGATATCCGCTACTGTCCTCACTTCAAGCACCTCGCTTAATGCGCCAAAAGACGATATTCAATCCCCAGAGCAGCTCTGGTTAAGAATAACTATGACCAACCGTCTAGACAAACCATTAAATCAGATTGAAGCCGATAAACTGTTTGAGCGATTCTATCGTCATGATAAAACGAATACGATGCATTCAGGAACAGGCTTAGGCTTAGGCTTATCTATTGTGCAAGCTATCGCCAATGCTCATAATGGCAAAGTTAGTATTACTATCAAAGATGAGTGTCTTTTTGAGGTTGCTGTAAAGTTGTTGATTGCCAGGTAGTAAATACCTTCATACTGTCTATGAACCGCTCAGATTAGATCGAAGGCGAGTTTACTTGGAAGGTCTCTCTATCCATAAGATGAGATTCTGACTTGCGATAGTTGTACTTTTCAATTGTTGGACAAAAAATTTCTTATATAAGCCTATTTCATACATTCTATTACTGACCCCTGCCGTCAAATCCGTACAACTAAACTTGGGAGATTTTAATTACGCAGCCTGACGATAATAGTCAAACCACACCTGTCTTGGCGTTTTATAGCCCAAGCCCTTTTGAATTCTAGTTTGGTTGTACTCAAGCTCAATATATTTAGTAATATCGTTGATGGCTTCGAATCTTGTTTTATAGTCTTGGTGATACACCAGCTCATTCTTTAATATGCCCCAGAAGCTCTCTATGGGCGCGTTATCAAAGCAGTTGCCTTTACCACTCATCGAGCCTGTAAATTGGTGGCACTTAATGATCTTATGATACTCATTGCTACAATACTGACTGCCTCTGTCAGAATGTAAAATCAACCCTTGGCTAGGTCGCTTGTTTTTGATTGCCATATTAAGTGCACGGCATACCAAATCAGCGGTCATGCGCTTATTGATGACATAGCCGACGAGCTCTTTAGTATATAGGTCTTTAACACCTGCTAAGTATAGCCAACCTTCATTTGTCCAAATATAAGTGATGTCACTGACCCAAGCCTCATTAGGACGATTGGCATTAAATTTCTGTTCTAGACGGTTTGGATAGACCAGCTTGTTGTGATTAGAGTTGGTGGTGACTTTAAAGCGCTTGTGACGACGGCATTTAATGCCGCATTCTTCCTTTATACGTCTAACCATATATTTACTTATGGCATATCCTTGCCCTGTAAGGTAAGCATACAGTCGCTCATAGCCATAGCGCTGCTTAGTCTCATCATGAGCCACTCTGACTAGCAACTCACACTGATTGCGATGGATCTGCTGATTACTGATGCCACGATTTATCCAGTTGTAATAGCTTGATGGCTTAATATCTAATACGTGACACATGCAGGTGATGCTAAATATTTTCTGGTTATCCTTGATAAAGACGTACTTCATCAACTGTGCTTCGCGAAGTACGCCGTCGCCTTTTTTAGAATGTCTCGCTCCTCCTGAGCAACCTTGAGATCACGTTTAAGACGTTTATTCTCTTCTATAATGGCCATGAGTTCAGGATCATATTGCTTAGTGCCGACAAGCTTGCCTTCATTCGCTTTATTCTGCCAGTTAGATAAGGTCTGCATGGCTATACCTAGCTGCTTTGCAGTCGCTGAAACATTGCCATTATTATCTGCTATCTTTTTGACGGCTTCAGCTTTAAAAGCTGCACTGTAGGTTCTGACTTTCTTAGTCATGATAAACTCCTGTGAATACACTTAGTTTACCAAGTTTGGTTCTATAGTTTTTTCAGCATAGCTCAAATTTTCTTGTGTCTAAAAGTATAGATTCACAGGGAAGTTTATTATCATGTCCCATACATGAACTAATATTATTAATACCTCCATAAGGGCATGAAGGACCAGACTTAACACAACCTCCAAGGAGGGTTTGCCGGTACTTTATATCCCCATTCTTGGCAGCGTTGAGCAACTGCTTGTGGTCTTTTTCCGTTATTTTGTGCAATATTTGGTTTTTACGTTTTTCACCATGAGGTGAAATATGATCATCCGATTGTAATTCTTCGAACTCTCTTACTATTAATTTATACATCTCACTAAGGTATGTATTACGAGCATGTTCGTTAAGCGGTTCTTTTAATCGATAATAATTTTTTCCATAGTACTGGCTCATTGCTCTACTAGCATGCTTTAATTGATATTGTAGCGAAGTATCCGTTACAAGACCACTTGCAAGCATATTAACAGCTCCAGTTCTTCTCAGCTGATGCCAAGCTAAAGGCCACACCTTCCCAATGGCAAACTTTTCGGTATTGAGACCAGGTGTTAAACGATTAGCTATTTCTAAATCGTTCTTAGTTATTTGTAACTCAGAAGTCTCAAAAAGCTTAGGCCACATTGCTATGGCTTCACTGTATGAGAACATTTTTTTATACCTACCATTAGGTTGAGATCTAGGCGAGTTATCACTCCAAGGTTCATGTAAAAAAGACTGTAAAACGGGGTTATTAATATCTTCTTTACTCAAGCTTAGATGAGGGTTTTCCTTGGCTGATTTCAACCTCAGCTGTGCGACTAACTCCATCACTTCAATAGCAACTTTAACAGTTGGTGGCACTATCCATCTAGCATTGTCATCCTTTATAGTTTTTGTCGTTACACCTCTGAGAATATGTACTTCATTACCAAAATCATCTTTTTCCGTTTCATAACAATTAGCCCGTAGTCTGCTACCTTCCTGAATTCGCATTAATGAGAAATTTAAAACATATGCTAAGCCAACGACATTCATTAAGCTAAAATACCTTGAAAAACTTCTCATGTTAACTTTTTCATTTACCCATTTTTCTATTAAGTCATGAATACCGTAACGTTTAGCTATCACGGAGAAACTTTCATAATAAATTCTACCTGATCTATTTTTAACTGAAACCATGGCTTTATGAAAAGGACGGTGATTTCTACGTATAGGAAACGCATCTGATAAATTTCCACCAGCATTATGTGCATATAGTTCTAGGCAGAAATTATAGCAACTTGTGATTTCTTGTTTATGTTTTAAGAAATCTTGCAAACATTCTTGTAACCTTAGAATTTGATAACTCCATATTCTTGGAGGAATATAAGCTGTCTGCGTTTTTTCTGAACTGTTTATACTTGCATCCAATAAACTAATCCCTTTTTCATCAATTAAAACAAATCCTAAATGCTCTCTCGCTAAAAGCAATTTTACTAAGCATGGTATTAACGTCTCTTTTCTCGCTGCATATTTCGTTATTACGTCATCCATAACTATTGGAAAATTATAGAGCTCTGTAGCTAAAATCCCATGTTCTGTACAAATGTAAAAAATAGCTCTTATCAACTGAAATCTTCTCATCAAAGACTTTGCTGAACTCACAGCATCGGGTCCCCATAGCCACCATGCAGTAATTTGACGCAAAATAGCCGCATTTTCTGGACTGACAGCTTTACCTCTTCCAGGTCCATCACCAAAATATATACTTGCAGTATGCCCATTCCAAACTGTGAGATTCCATCTGACATCGCCGTATAGTGATAATGGGTTACCCTCTAAGTCTAGAGTTACAGGAAAATCTTTCTTTGGTGGCCAACAATTCGGCTTAAAGTTTGGAGCATTTTGCTGTCCAAGAGTAGATTTGACTTGCAAACCTGGTAGTTGCTCTAAATTCATATCAGTACTTCTAATAATTGTATGTGACCATCCCAAAGAGTGTGATATCTTCCAGCACGTATAGAACTTTCAGCTTCCTTCACCCATTTTTGTTGAATCTCATTTTCTTCAGATATAAATTTTAGTTTTTCCATAATTCGATCAAGTACTCGATAACTCGGGTGAACCTCTTCTTTTTCAGAAGCATGATAATAGCTAATTTCTAATTTTTTAAAAAAAGCATGAGAAGTAAGTTTTAAGCAATAGTCAAAACTCATAACATCTCTATGTTTATCGCAAAATAGGCAACCATCAGAGCTAATACAGTCTGGTTTAGGAGAGTTCACTAAAAAATCATTGATAGGTTTTGGTTGATGACCTTTCGTACATAATCCAGGGCCAGGTGACGAGAGAAGCACTTCAGTTTGAGTATGATATTTGATAATTTCTTGAGTTATTGACTCATAATGTGGCTTTTCATAATGTTTTGATAATACATATTTACTATGCGACATCTCTGCCGCAACAAGCTCTACATTCTGAGAGCGTCTTAACAGCCAATTGATACGATTAGTACGTAACAATTGAGGACCGAAAAAAGGTTTGTTTATTTTTTTAAATAACGCTTTTGTTGTAGTAAAAGTTGTACCTGACCCTCTAGGTGGAACAATAGATTTACTAAAAAAAGGGAACAATTGATCACTAAAATCGCTTAATCCAGCTTCATCAAGCCATTTTAAATAACGATTAAAATGCTTGCGATAACTTTTGAAGCATCGAAAAACAATATCTCCTTGACGACGATTTTTATATACTCGAAAAACATCAAGATTTTCACCATTCGTTTGCCATCTATAACTACTTTTTTCCATCTGTATAGCTTGAGATAGGTTTACTCCAGTCTGTGCAATAAATATTAGTAACTCACATTCAACCCGTAACTTTATAATAGAATATCGTTTATACTTATCTAGTAAATGTTCTTCGTCGGGCATAGCTTGGCGATTCTTTAACGCTGACCTTAAAAGACCCTTATTATTTATGGTTGATAAATCTAAATCAGGTTGATGTAGATGACCTACTATTTTTATTTTTATTTCATCATCAACAGCTATTCTTATCGGTAATTCTCCTCTAATAGTTTTGACATCCAAAGTATTACATATTGATGTTAAAATATTTCCAAATTCAAATAATTGACTTGTATTTAACTTATCGGTAGGTTTGCCTAAAGACTCTATTCTAGAATCTGGTCTTTTCATACGTGTCAAACACATAATACTTTTTCCTGGCTTTGGACCACATACTTTAGTTGCCTTAGCAATTAAATTAGCAATCTTGGTAGCAAGCTTATATGCACTAAGTGGTTTAATTTCTTTTTTTACATATGCTCTTTCCAGCAAGTACTCAGTCCATAGATAGAAAGCACTAAGAATATTTTCATGTGTCATTGGCTGTGAATTTTTGTCTGCCCACACATATATTTTTCTTAAATCCTCAAGACAGGATATGATAGTTTTTTGAGACTTACCTTGTACAATAAACGTTGTCAAAGCCTCATGAAAATCATAAATCAATGGTAACCTCTCCATATCTATCAATCCAAAATCGCCTTTATCAATACCCTCACTGATATACTTTCGTGGACTTTTAGCTGCACCCACGTATAAAAAAATTCCTAAATCCCATGGAGTTCCATGCGTGCCTATTAGTAATTTTGGAAATGTGAGATCATGCTTAGTCATCTTTATCAATCCCCCCTAAACCCATGAACAAATTAGTAAAAGCGTCTGCTGTGTCTGACATTGCTTCTTTCGACTCTATAAATTTAATATATTGCATAGTGGTACTTTCATTTTTATGAAGGCAAGCTTCTCTTACAAATTGAATAGATTCGTCAACTGTCATAAAATTTAATGCTACTTTCATTAACTCAGTAGCAAATGTGGCGCGAGTTCTATGAAAATGAAATCCTCTGAATACTGTTAGACCTTCTTTTTTACCTTTAGAACGTAGACGCGACATTTCTACATTAACAGCTCGACTGTCATCGCCATTGTAAGAGTTACCATATCTAGTTAAGAAAAGTAGGTTTTGATTTTCTAAGCTTGCTAGAGCTTGCCTTTTGAGGCGTCTGGTACTTGTAGAGTAATTTTTCAAACTGCTGAGCAAATCTTGAGGTATTAAGACTTTTCCTGTAACACTAAATTTCGTGGCTACAGGTGGCCTAGCTCCTGGACCAACAGATAACTGTTTCCACCCAGTGTTAACCATATGAGTAGCATTCTCCAATGTACCTACTTTTAAATCTGTGATTGAGCCCAAACGTAGACCTGTAAAGAAACCTATCTTCAACATTAACTCCAATTCTTGTGAAGCGGAGGTATTAGCAAGATTAATTATTTTCTTGATAGCGGCTAATGAAACAGGTAAAAGGCCATCTTCAAGCTGTAAAGAGCTTATAATTTTTCGGTTAGGTATAGCTAAATCTGTACTTACTATTCTCAAAGTATGCTCTAAACCAAAAGACGTTTTAATTTTCACTTTAAAAAATCGTTCTTTCCACATAGGTCTTTCAGAGTCTATAAGGTTCATTTTGTCCATCCACTTATAGAATCTGATAACTGTTGCCATTCTCTGAGATGTAGTGCTAGGAGCTATGTAACCATTATTTCTTGCATTTATCAGTGCTCCTCTAAAAAGGGTAAGGCATCTCTCACTTTCTCTTTCTGGAAAGTGTCGCCATGAAATTGATTCACTCTCTAGCCATTTTGCGTATGCGTAAATATGTGACATGCTTGAGCGAACAGTTTTTATATTTCTGGCTGATGTCGTAGATTGTTCTAGTGCCCATATGTTTGCTTCAGACCATGGCAAATTATTTTCCCATATGATCTGAGGTAGCTTTGGAATAGGATTTTTTCTAGATTTACTCCAACCTATCGAATCTACACCTAACTCTATCTTTTGATGTTGATAACGAATAAACTCAAGAGTTGCCATATATGATATCCATACTATTATAGCTAGCCTTTACATAAACTGAGATGATTTAAAAAGTCAAAAAAAATAGCGAAAAAACATCCTATTATGTTTACACATAAATAGAATGCTATTTCGCTAAAATTATTCCCAATATACCGTACAATACTATATTGGGCTATAACTATTATAAATCATATAGTGCTATTAATCAAAATTAATTTTCAATAAAATTAGACACTTATCTGTCAAAACTCTTTAATTAATAAATATCTTTTCTTATATTAATTATTAATAACACTAATTTTATTAAATATAATATATATTATATTTAATAAATCAAAACCACTATTTACTGCCTTCGAGTATTAATATTAAAAAACAATTAATATTAAATTTTTAAGTAAAATATAAATATAATTAATAGAATATTTTCAAGTAGGTATTTTTTCTATTTGGTCTACGCTGTCTACTCATTACCATTCCATTCTTGGTAGTCATCAACTTAAAAATTAAAAAATATTTTATTGCGATCAACTCACATGTAATATCTTTTGATATAAGCTGTTCGTCCACTTAATAGTTTTATAGCTCATTATATAAATTTTTATACTATCTAATAAATCGGTTCATTTAAATGTCATCATTTAAGTATGTATTGTATGGGATATAAAATGAGTATGTAACGTGTACCACAGCGACGCTTTACCAAATAAGAGCAAAGTAATGGGTAATAAAGTAATAAATAACCAAAACTGTAGTTTAAATAGACGTTTACTTGTCTCCCAAATACGCTTAGAAAAAGCATTCACTAAACCGACGTTATGGACTGTATCAGATTGTGCATCTCTGTTTGAGGTATCATCGTATTTGAGTAGTAGTGCCACAGCAATAAAAGATAACCAATAGCCTGCTTGCCATAATACATAAGGGTCATGCCATGCAATCAGCACGGCCAACGCAAATAAGACACGTATCGTACTGATAGGTAGCAATGTCAAACGTATCAACCCCAATGCCAATATCATCCAAGCAGTACGCGCAGCTGGCACGTCAAAACCTGTAAATAACGCATACACAAAAGCTGCACCCACCATCACTCCCCAGCGCAATTGCCAGCGCGGGACAGAGCGATACACCGTCGGGTATAGTCGATCAAAGATAAAGACCACTCCTGCTGACAACATAATAGCCAAAAACAAAATATGTGTGCCTGATATGGCCAGCAAATGCGAGATACCAGCCAGTTGATACAGATCTTTGGTATCTCGACTGATTAAACTACGATCACCAGTTAACAAACTCAAAGTAACCGCTCTCGCTTGCTGATCAATCGCCGTCAGTTCTAACCAATCCTCATAAAAATGCTGGCGTAATGGCCACCGTCCTTGGTCAATTCGAGTGCGAAAGTTGTGGATATAGGAATGATCAGAAAATACTGATGTTGAGTTAGCGTCAGGCACAGTCACAGTGCTAGTCGCTAATACGTTCGCTACTCCATCAACATGTCGCGCTTTTAGCCAGCGATAACTATCGAAGCCAGAGGGATTATTGATGGTTTGCTCGGAAGTCGCAAGGGGTGCTAGTGCCAGACTCATAAATAGCTGATCACCTGGCTTTAAATGGTTCAACCTTCTTAGTTGACTGTCATTAGAGGGTTTGCCAAGTGAGGACTTGGATGAGTTCTTTGGATACGCGTTGAGCAATATTCGATGTGTAGCGCCTTCACTACCAAATTTGTGAGCAAAATTTTTAAGTGAATTATCATTGCTTAGGCTATTATTCTTATTATTAATTACATACTTGTCTGTTATTTTATTTAAATCTTGAATGCTTAAATCAGAAACCAATGGTGAGATTTGACTAACGATGGCAACCTGTCGATAACCACTCTCCATAGAGGCATCATAAACACTATCACTTATCCCCTCAATCGTTACCAATGCTTGCACACGTATAGGTTCAACAATTTCTGTGGTTCTTGCCTGTTGATAACTACTTATCGCTTGTAAGGCACTGCCAACTATCAGCCCGGTTGCCAGAACAGCGACTAAGATGTAAATAATAATACGGAAAAAGCGATGAGGTAGAATATTGGAAGACGTCTGAGAAGATTCTAGATTACTTGCTGACGGTGTCGTAAATTGAAGAACAACCACCAAAATGATGGATAACGTCGTTAATAATAAAAATAAGCTAGAAGGATTAGTAAGACCTGACAAAAATAAATCGAGCGACATTGGTATACTGTCTGCGACTGCCAACACACCTATCATCGCTACAAGAATCAGACCAACAATTAACCAATACACCCGTGCTCCTTGCTTGATAATAAGGGTAAACGATGCAATCACATATAGAAATGTGTTATCAAAAAAATGTGTCAATACGATCTAGACTCAAACAGCCACAACTGCTACCTCATGTAATAGCATTTCTATTTATATTGCCCTATACTGATTATACATATTGCGATAACACCCATCTGACACTATCATCCAATATGTTCTTGTTCCCACTTCTTACTAATGACATTACTTTATATCAGTCCATCAATAAGATTGATCGGACTGTCTTTAACGATTAAAGGCGATCCCGTGCCCCAAAAACGTCTAAAAGACTTGCTGCCTACACCGGAGAAAATCCTAGAAAGTCGCACTCTAAAATTATTCGCACCCCATTTGGCAGACCCAAGATTGTGGCAATTTAATCGCCATAGTTTGAATAAGGCCGTCTATATTGGTGTACTCAGTGCCTTTTTTCCATTGCCAGGACAGATGCTATTGGCACTGATTGGCTCATTGATTTTCCGTGCCAATGTACCTATGGCGCTAGGCTTGACTTGGATTACCAATCCGCTCACAACCCTACCCGTTTTTTATGCAAGTTACTATGTGGGGGCCAAGATTCTTGATGTGCCGATGATTAGTCTACGACTGATCGGGCGGATGATTGCTGACTTTAGCTTATGGATACTATCGAATGGTGACAATCCTTTTGTGACCTATCGTGGCACCGTCTCACTTGCGGCTTTTTGTATCGGGGTCATCGTTTTAGCGATTATCACAAGCCTTATTTGCGGATTGGCATTTAAAGCAATTTGGCGTTATAAAACCGTCATTAGCTGGCAAAAACGGCAGCAGGAACCAACGGATAAGTCACCCAAAGATTGATAGCATCTCATTAATATCAAATTAGTAGAAGCCCACACAACTAATGATAATTAAAGCCTATCTGTTGTGAGCGATACTGATATGTGATCAAGTATCACTCACTCTAAACAGTAGAGCCGCTTTTTGTTTCAATCACTCTTCGTCTTTGCTGTTTTCCATTGCCACTTGAATCTCATCGGCAAGATTTGCATTCATAACAAAAACGTCAATCACCTCGTCATTCTTGAGGAGTGTGTAGCGTTTACCCGTTGCACTGTCTTGCGCTTTTAAATCAAAATCAGCACCAGCCAAAGTAATGGCATCAAACACAGGCGTTAAAATCTCTACCTGTGCGTGTCTATCAAACGTATCAAATAGCGTTGCATCCATATAAGGCTTTAATGGCTCGTTTCCTTCTTCAGCGCTGCCGAAAGCTTCAATTGGATCGTCGTTTGCGTTCATTGTATTCATCCTTATCTCATTATCAGAAATGGCGAGTGACTAATCATTCTTTTATGATGTCTTTTTCTTGTCTTGCTGATTTCACATTGCTGCGTGACAGGTTTAATATTGTTCCCAATGACCATTACGTAGCAAAAGCTGGCGATCTGCCAATGCCGCCAGATTACGGTCATGGGTCACCATGAGTAATGCCGTTTGCATGGTATTTTGCAATTCTGATAACAGCCCAAAAACACTCTGTGCGTTATCATAATCTAAATTACCTGTCGGCTCATCCGCCAAAATAAGCGAGGGCTTGGTCACAAGCGCACGGGCAATGGCAACACGCTGACGTTCGCCCCCCGACAGCTCACCTGGTCGATGTGCCAGTCGATGCTCAAGGCCAACACTCTCTAGGATATCAATTGCCTGTTGACGCGCTTCATTTATCGATACTTTTGGACGCATCAGTAAAGGCATAGCAACGTTTTCAACGGCTGTAAATTCCGCCAGAAGATGGTGAAACTGATAAATGAATCCTAAATACTTGTTACGCATGGCACCACGTTCAGTTTCATTCATACTATTTAGCAATTGCCCATGAAGCCAGACTTCGCCGCTGGTTGGTGTATCAAGACCACCAAGCAAGTGTAGTAAAGTACTTTTACCCGAACCACTGGTACCAACGATAGCAATGCGTTCGCCAGGGTGAACAGTCAAATCAAGACCAGTCAATACTTGCGTACTAACTGCCCCTTCATCGTATATCTTATTGATATCTTTTGCCTCTAAAATGGCAGACATGACGCTTCCTTTATTCTATTCATACTGAGGTTGATGCCTCATCAAGTTTAATTAGCCTCTAGAAACCCAAGCCTCCCTTAAAACATGCTTATATTTTAAGGGACATTATTCATATCTTGGGCTACTAATGTTTCTAATTATTCATAACGTAGGGTTTGTGCTGGCTGGATTCTAGCCGCTCGGCGTGCTGGATAGATGGTTGCTAAGAAGCTTAAGATGAACGAAGCGCCTGTGATCAATACAACATCTAACAAACGTAACTGCGATGGCAAATAGTTAACGAAATAAGCATCAAATAAATTCAGACCAAAAGTCTGATTAATGAAGCCTAAAATATCGCTAACAGTGAGCGCAAATATTACGCCCAATATCGTGCCGGCAATCGTACCAATAACACCAATAACAACCCCTTGCACCATAAAGACCTGCGTAATCAAACGAGGAGATGCGCCAAAAGTTTTTAAAATCGCAATATCTGCTTTTTTATCAGTGACAAGCATGACTAGACTTGACACGATATTGAAGGCTGCAACCAAAATAATTAAGAATAACAGCAGGCCTACCATGGCTTTTTCCATTTGAATGGCGCCAAATAGATTGCCGTGAGTTTGCGTCCAATTATTAGGATATAAGCGTTCAGGCGCGATCGCTGCTGCTTTTTCTGATGCCATTGGCGCATTGAAGATATCATTGAGCTTCATACGCACACCCTGTGCCCCATCAGGAAGGCGTAGTAGTTTTGCAGCATCGTTCATTGGAATGAACGCCATCAAACTATCAACTTCAGGACTGATCGTATAAATACCTGTTAAGGTAAACCGTTTGAAGCGCGGTATAACGCCTGCAGGCGAAGGCGAAGCTTCTGGCAGTACCAGTGTGACTTTATCACCAAGACGTAGCCCTAATGACTGTACCATTTCTTCACCCAGCACAATGCTAAAATCGCCACTTTGTAGGGTATCGATACTGCCTTCAATCATATGATCATTGATGATTGAAACCTTTTTTTCATACTCAGGATCGACACCTGTGACCATGATTCCGGCAACCTGCCCATTTGAGGTCAGCATGCCTTGCAACTGAATAAAGGGAGCTACGGCTGCCACTTCTGGATCTTCTTTGATTTTATCAGCCAATTGCTGCCAATCACCGATGATTTCGGTTGAAACGACAGTTGCTTGCGGCACCATACCCAAGATACGGGTTTTGAGTTCACGATCAAAACCATTCATGACCGACAGCACCGTTATTAATACAGCCACTCCCAGCGTCAAACCAATCATCGAGATGAGCGATATAAAGGAGATAAAACGGTTACTGCGTTCTGCTCGGGTGTATCGTAAGCCAATAAATAACGCTAAAGGACGAAACATATTCAAACTCTTTATCTTATCTACGTGCGACTTTATATATGTTATAAAATGAGCTATATCAAATGCACTATGCGCTTGCATTTGTCATACTCACATATAAATCGAACACAAAAACAGGGTTTAAGGCAGCTCAAGGACAGCTGTCAAAAGGGAGCTAGTTTGACACAATTTGTTGGATATGTGCCACTCATTAGAGAAAATTGAGTATATTTTCTGATAAAAATTTGGGTTTTGTTACTATTTTTAATGAAGGACTTGCTATTACTTGCGTCAATACCTATATATTGTATGCTAAGGACAATTGTCATTAACCATTTATTGCTGTTTGTTGACTCTATGCTGATGATCACATTGCTGACTATCATAAACCAATATCGTTAAGTATTGTATGGTACATACGCAACAGCAGTTTTGGGTTCAAACTTCACGCTGACTTAATTTTGAGTATTTTCATGACTATTAATTACCAATATAAAAATATCCAAACCCCTACCAAAATCACCTTAACCGATGAGCAATCTGCAGGTCACGCTGATCATTGGCGTATCTTAACCGATGACATGAGTCATGACGTGCCAGAATGGCTACAAAAGATGATTGAAAAAGCGGCAATGCCTAAAGGTCTCAATAGCAATGTGAGCGCTCAAGACAGCTGCTTGCTGCTATCTGAAAACCAACCTTGCCATATCAACCAAGTACTGGCGATGAAAAATGGTAAGCCTGAATGCTTTATCAATGCCTACCCTTGTGTCGACAGCCCTTATGGGCTGAACTGTAAAATTGAGCGCGTCATTGCCAATGACAGCTCGCACGATGCCGTTTTACGTTTGCGTACGGCTGATGGCAGTATCATTTATGCCTTTGACCAGCTTTATACAACCAATCGCCATCTTTATCAGCGTGATACGTCTTATTTTGTGAACTTGAGTGCTTGGGCACACGAAATCAAACCAAGCGAACAAAATGAGGTGATTATGGTAGAAGATCAAGAATCGATCCGTTATCACCGTGCGTTTAATGACATCGTGGCGGCCAACGATGGTCAAATTCCGGACGATCTGCAAGCACAGATCAGCGAATGGAAACCTGAGACCGAAGCACAAATGGCACCCGTAGAAATCAACTTGGGTCATATGTGCGCTTATCTATTTGGCGACACCCTAGGACAAGAAGACGAAGCATGGTGTCAAGGTCAAGTACTGGGCAAGCAAAACACGGTATTTAATGACAAATCCATCATTTTATTTGACGTGGTAGTATTGCGTGAACAAGATGCAGATCCATTTGTGATGCGGATTGGCGCACTGAATACACCAGAGACCGCGGCTATTAAAGTTAATGACTATGTACAAGCAAACGTCTGGTTACAAGCGGCTATCTATAAAGAAAATCAACAAAATGCTACCCAGCAATCAAAAGCCAGTTGATTGAGTAAGAAAAATATTTGAGTATATGCTGAATCAATAAAAAAGCCCCTAATATCTATTAGGGGCTTTCTTGTTATAATTTTTAGACTTGTCTAAAAATCACTAAGCCATTGTCGTCGCTGACTTAATACGACTATATAACTCTTTTTGCTCCGCGCTTGGACGCGCTGTCTGTACTGCCATCAATTGTGACATATCGCCTTCGACACGAATCTTGCCACTCATGAATGCACCCATGATTTGATTGGTATCAAAATCAGTGATAATAGATTGTAGAATATCGCGATCAAGCAATAAGGTCGTTGTTGCCGAATCATTCAAACCGCGATGTAATAAGCCATTCGTAAAGTTGGCTTCAATATCTTGCTCAGCGTCAGATACCTTTAGATTGACGATCATATTGGCAAGTGCTGGTGGCAAGTTAAGCTCACCTGCTTCATTCCCCATTTGCTCTACTTGCTCAAACCATTCATTTGTCAAAAATACAGCCATGTTATTTTCCTTAATTGGTATTATGTAGGACTGAGTCGTTTCGCTCTCGTCCGATTAAATATTGAATTATAAAATAGAGCAGATAGTATCGACATAGACAGGCGCTAGCATCACTCTTTTTCTGCCTCATTATAAGGGGCGACTTAATGATAAGTAAAACCTATTTATATCGCTTAGACTGCAATTGTTACAAAAATATTGCTCGTATTTTTGCGCTCACTGAAGCACTCTGTCTATTTTTTAGCACAAACATATCCCTAGAATAGTGATATGTTTGTGTATAAAATGAAGAGACAACCCAGTGGTAACAAGTTGATCGCTAATATTTTTACTAAAGAGTTTGTATTTTGGCGCATAGTCCTAATGATATTTCATTAAGATTGCGTTACAATACCCTTAAACAGAGTCGGGAGTTTTAACTAAATATTACATAAACCTGTTTTTTTGTCAGCCGCCGCTAGCACAAGTCTATTGCCATGTGTTTTCTATGAATATTAGTATCTGTCTTTATTGGTGCAAATTTTTTGATAATAATGAAGATAAATACTTAACCTCATCAGAGGTTTGATGTTAAAAAACGGCGCATCTTCTTATTTAACCTATTAACAATCCTACTATCGATTAGCTATGAGCACTGAGTGTTTCAGTTTTCTCTTCTGATTTATTAGTACTGGCTAATATAAGAGAACGCTTAAAGCGATAGTTAATAGCGTTACGGTAATAAGTGAATCAAAAAGCAGTATATCCCGCAAGCATTATTTGCTTATAAATTTTTATAACGCAGATGATGCGGTGCATTAGTTAATTCTGTTGATAATTCGGGCTGTAAAGGAATCATCCAATGAGTTTACAAAACACAGCAGTCGCCCCAGTGGACCGTGAGTACGAAATTACTGTCATAAGATTTTTTACGACAATGGCCGTGATTTGGGGCATCGTCGGCATGAGTATTGGGGTGTTCATTGCTTCGCAGTTAGTATGGCCAGCACTTAACTTTGATATTCCATGGCTGACCTTTAGTCGTCTAAGACCGCTACATACTAATGCAGTCATTTTTGCGTTCGGTGGTTCTGCCCTGTTCGCAACGTCTTACTATATTGTTCAGCGTACTTGTAAGACAAGATTATTTGCTCCTTATCTGGCTTGGTTTACCTTTTGGGGCTGGCAAGCGGTTATTGTATCAGCCGTTATTACGCTTCCTTTAGGTCTGACTTCGTCTAAAGAATATGCAGAGCTTGAGTGGCCAATCGATATTTTGATTGCCTTGGTATGGATATCTTATGCCATTGTCTTTTTCGGGACTCTCATCAAACGTAAAACCTCACACATTTATGTGGCTAACTGGTTTTTTGCCGCTTTTATTATTACGATTGCACTGCTGCATATCGTGAACAGCATGGCAATTCCTGTTAGTGCGTTTAAGTCTTATTCGTTATTTAGTGGTGCGACCGATGCAATGGTACAGTGGTGGTACGGACATAATGCGGTCGGCTTTTATTTAACGGCTGCCTTCCTTGGGATGATGTATTATTTTGTCCCAGTACAGATTGGTCGTCCTATTTACTCTTATCGTTTGTCTATTGTTCACTTTTGGGCATTGATTGCTTCGTACATGTGGGCAGGTGGTCACCATTTACATTATTCAGCCTTGCCAGATTGGACACAATCACTAGCAATGGTGTTTTCTATTATCCTATTCGCACCTTCTTGGGGCGGTATGATTAATGGTGTATTAACCCTCTCAGGTAGCTGGGATAAGCTGCGTACCGATCCCATCATTCGCTTTATGATCGTGGCATTATCGTTTTACGCGATGTCGACGTTTGAAGGCCCAATGATGTCAATTAAAACGGTCAATGCATTATCACATAACACGGATTGGACGATTGGTCATGTTCACTCAGGTGCACTTGGCTGGGTTGGTATGATTACTATTGGTTCATTATATGTCTTGTTACCACGTATTTATAATAAACCAAAGATGTACTCTATTAGCTTAATTACCACGCATTTTTGGTTGGCAACTGCAGGTACTATCTTCTATATCGTATCTATGTGGATTTCAGGTATTGGTCAAGGCATGATGTGGCTTGCAACGAATCCTGATGGTACTTTGGTATATAGTTTCGTTGATACCGTTGAGTTCTCACATTTTCCATATATGGGTCGTGCTTTTGGTGGCTTCTTATATGTATCGGGTATGTTCGTTATGGCATATAACTGCTATAAAACGCTCAAGATGCCAGAAGGTAAACCTGTGGACATTGCAGATCCAACTGATCATGAACCTAGTGTCGATGAAACCTCGACAGCTGCTAACGTATAAGGAGCGATCATGGCTGGTACACCGCATGAAATTATTGAAAAAAATACAGGCTTGTTGGTCATCGGTATCGTTATTGCTATTAGCTTTGCAACGCTAGTTGAAATCGTGCCGTTGATCTATGACTATAAAGGTCCTGAAGAAGGTGGTGTGAACGCTCCCCTTCCCTCTATGGAGCCTTGGACTGCATTAGAATTTGAAGGTCGTGATATCTATATTCGTGAAGGCTGTCACGTTTGCCATACACAGATGGTTCGTCCACTGCGTGCTGAAGTTGAACGTTATGGACCCTACTCGCGTGCTGCTGAATCAACATGGGACCACCCGTTCTTATGGGGTTCAAAACGTACTGGACCTGATCTAGCACGTGTTGGTGGCCGCTACTCAGAAGACTGGCAGAAACAGCATTTGATTGATCCGCGTTCGCTAGTACCTGAATCAGTCATGCCAGGCTTTCCATGGCTTGCTACCAACGAAGTAAATGGTGCGAACGTTCAAACTAAAATGCGTCTATTCCGCGATCGCTTTGGTGTGCCTTATACTGAAGAAGATATCGAAGGGGCTCCTGATGCTGTTCTTGGCGCCACTGAGCTTGATGCTTTGGTTGCCTATCTACAGCAGCTAGGTACCGCGATGGAAGGACAGCGCTAATGGGTATTGGTGAATTACAAACAATTGCGACCGTTTCTGCCTTTATTGCTTTCGTAGGTATTGCATGGTGGGCGTATTCGCCAAAAAACAAAAAACGTTTCGAAGAAGATGCACAACTTGCGCTTGATGACAAAGATGTAAAAGCTTTGTCTGAAGAGCAGCGCAATAAGGATGAACGATGACATTTTTTTGGAGTTCTTGGATTACCTTACTAAGTTTCGCGTGTTGGGCATT
The DNA here is from genome assembly GCF_001606025.1 of Psychrobacter alimentarius. NCBI lineage: Bacteria > Pseudomonadati > Pseudomonadota > Gammaproteobacteria > Moraxellales > Moraxellaceae > Psychrobacter > Psychrobacter alimentarius. The sequence continues at coordinate 2,263,234 of NZ_CP014945.1, forward strand.
TATCCTCGGCATCTTACTAATGGTATTGAAATACAAGCCAAAGCTAGAAGACGACGGTACAACAGGTCATGCTTATGATGGCATTAAAGAATATGACAAACCCTTACCAAAATGGTGGTTAGTAATATTTTTTGGGTCTATCGCTTGGGGAGTTGTATATTGGGTATTTTTCCCAGCAATGGTTCCAGGAAAATGGGAAGGACTTGCCACCGTAGAAGTTGATGGCGAAACTGTGCCATGGACCTCTAAGAACGAGCTATATAGTGACCTTGAAAGTAACAATAAAGTATTTACTGATAACTTTGAAAAGAACATTTTAGCGCAAGCGGATGCCAGCGGTGCGACGTCTACTTTGACCGAACTTGCTAAGCTACAGTCAGCAAGAAGTCATAGTGAAAACCCACCTGCCGATCTACAGACTAAGATTGATGGAAAAGTAGCAGAACTTGCTCCTTACGTTGAGAAGTTGTCTGAAAATCCAAATGCTTTAAAAGTGGGTAGTCGTTTGTTCTTACAGAACTGCTCAGTATGCCATGGCTCAAATGCTAAAGGCGCAGTTGGCTATCCTAATTTGACGGATAACGACTGGTTGTATGGTGGCGCACCTGAAAATATCTTGACGACACTACATAATGGTCGCGTCGGTGGTATGGCAGCGTGGCGTGATCAAATCGGTGAAGATGGCGTACGTGCGGCAGCTGAATATGTTTTATCTATTTCTGGTAATCAACAAGATTATGAGCTAGATCAAACAATGGTTGCTCAAGGTAAGGCAATATTTAATCAGCCTACCAATTGTGTACTTTGTCACGGTAATGATGCCAAAGGTATGATTTCAACTGGCGCGCCAAACTTAACGGATAAAATTTGGTTATATGGTGGCGACCGTGAGACTATTCGTGAGACCTTACGTTATGGTCGTGCGGGTGTCATGCCTGAGTGGCAAACTAAGTTAGGTAATGAGCGTATTATGCTTCTTGCGGCCTATGTCTATTCTTTATCAGATAAGACCGCTCAACCAGCTGTTGCTAGTACTGCTACTTCTGCTACTCAATCAGCCGTTGCTAATACTGCCGCTCAACCTGCAGCAACTGAAACAGCAACTGCTAATTGATATTTCTGAGTTAGCTTTTTAATTAAAATGGACAAGCTTTAGTAAAGGGAGAACTGTCATAACAGTTCTCCCTTTTTTATCTTTTTATACTAGAAGATTTATTCTCTATAAATTGAAGTCGTAAAATGACTGTCCAATAGGCAGTTATTCTTACATATTGATTGCTTTTTAAGATCATTACCCCATTTAAAGTAGGGATAATGTTAAAATAACGGTATTTTAAATTGTCCTATAAGTTACTGATCTTCATCGTCATTATTGATTTTTATTAAGCCATTCATTCGCAATTGATTTTTAGTAGTGGATTTGGACTGTATTTCTGTTTTATCCGCCGCTTACTGACATGGATAACATCACACATTCATACATCTGATCAGTACAGGTGTTTGTTCATCATGCCAGCAAACTGATTCTTTTTTAAAAGAGGCACGTTTATGTCAGCACAACACTCTAATAAAATTCCTGTGCAACAAGTAGATCTTGATGCAACCAAGCATCGTGTTCACCCTAGGTTTGTTAAAGGTTTTTATCAGAATATTCGGGTTATTACCATGTATGCGCTTTTGGCTGCTTTTTTGCTTTTGCCATGGCTACGTTACAATGATCGGCAAGCAATATGGTTTGATGTGCCTTCACAGCATTACTATATCTTTGGCATGACCTTTTTGACTCAAGACTTTTATTTCATCGCTATATTTGCAATTATTGCAGCCTTTACTTTATTCGTGGTGACCGTTTATGCAGGCCGTGTTTGGTGTGGCTATGCGTGTCCGCAAACGATTTGGACACATCTGTATCAATATGTTGAAAAGTGGGTGATTGGCGATCGCAATAAGAGAATTAAGTTTGATAAAGCACCAATGAGTGCGACAAAAGTTTTTAAGCGCTCTTTGGTATATTTTATCTGGTTTCTGTTTTCAGTGATTACAGCAGCAACCTTTGTCAGCTACGTTGCTGGAACAGATTATCTGTATCAAAGCTGGCAAATGATTGGTGTGGTGCCAATCCCAGATTGGCCGACATGGATCTGGGTTTCGATGTTTATCTTTACGTTTGCAACCTATGCCAACGCTGGCTACATGCGTGAGCAAATGTGTATTCAGATCTGTCCTTATGGGCGCTTCCAAAGTGTGATGTTCGATAAAGACACCTTAGTTGTATCTTATGACTATGAGCGCGGTGAGCCTCGAGGTGCTCGCAAAAAAGGCACAAATCCTGAAGATTTAGGCGACTGTATTGAATGTCAGATGTGTGTTCAGGTCTGTCCAACAGGTATTGATATTCGAGATGGTCTACAAGTTGGGTGTATCCAATGTGCAGCCTGTATTGATGCCTGTAATGAAATTATGGATAAAGTTGGCTATCCCCGTGGACTGATTCGCTATACTACAGAGCGTCAATTGGCGGAAAAAGAACCCAGCCGAGTGTTGCGTCCGCGATTGTTTGCCTATCTGGCACTATTGGGGATATTGTGTGGTGGCATTATCTATGCGCTAACCGATCGTGTTCCATTAGAGATTGATATTCGTCGTGACCGCAATCAGCTGTCCTCTGTAAACACGCAAGGCATGATCGAAAATAGCTATATCGTTAAACTGACTAATAAGACGCAGGATGCTCATAATTATAAAATTACGCTTGCCCCACAAGAGGGTTTGAGTTTAGAGTTACGGTTTAATGATGTACCATTAGAAGCAGGCGAAAGCTTTGATATGCCTGTCAGTATTTATGGTGATCCTGATGTTATTGAATTTGGTCAAACACCCATTACTCTAAATGTGACCAGCGAAGATGGTCAGTACAAAGTCAGCAAACAAAACGTTTTCACCACTCAAGGCCAGTAATTTTAAGATATTAGCTACTTAGGTTCTTATATGTCCTCCATTAATCTAAAATGAATGGAGGACTTATTTATCATTAACTGGCAGCATACTGCCGTCAGATTATCCGTTGATACAGTTAATAGGTATTTTATGTCTACTCCAATATCGAACTTTAAACATCAAGATTCTCAGCCATGGTATAAAAACTACATGGTTGTCATCTTTGTCATTGGCATGCCTGCATTTGTGGTGGTCGCTTGCATTTGGTTTGTTTATTACTCTTACCAGATTCGTGACAGTGTAGTACGTGATGATTGGTATATGGATGGAAAGACTCTTTATCAGGATGTATCACGTGATAAGCTTACGTACGATTTAGACCTGCATGGTAAAATGCAGTTTTCAGACAATGGGAATGTGGTTTTTTATTTGGATTATCCTAAGCAAAGCTTACAATCAGGTAAATTGTTAGATGGGACACCGCTCGTGTATCCAAAAGAGCTGGCGTTGTCTATCTCACATGCCACTGATATCAAAAAAGATCGCGATGTGGTGTTACAGCATGAGGATGGTAATAAATACAGTGCACAAGTAGATATCGATCCTGTCAAAGCCAAATACTACTTACAAGTCAGTCATGATGGTAAGGAAGACTGGCGTATGCAAGATGTGGCCAAACTGCCTCGCTCGGAGGTTAGTTTCAGCCCACTACCTGTTTTTGCAGAAAGCTAATTTTATTTGTCATGCCCAATAGCATCATAAAAACCAGCCATTGCTTATCAATGGCTGGTTTTTTTGTTCTTGAACCTTTTATTACAATGAGAGTGCAATCTTATAGAACAGGATTGATTGTAGGTATTTTTTGCATAGTACGATTGTGCTCTGCTACTTTTTCTGTACCTGTCGAAAGCTGGTCGTTACTGTTGTCACTCGCGAACTTTGGGTTAAAAGTTTGTGTTTTTGGCGACACTGGCAAGCCAATCTCGGCCAAACTATCGGTCTGCCCTGCTTGAATGTTATCACCTTCAAAGACGCGCTCGTTGTCATCACGCTCAAGACTTAATCGCTCGAAGTCAAATAACTCACGGTCCGCGAGCTGAGACGGTGCTACGTTTTGCATGGCTTTAAAAATAGAGGCCAAACGCTGTGGGTGGGCATTGTCCCACTCTCTCAACATGTCATTGATGATGGCACGTTGTAGATTGGTCTGGCTACCACAGAGATTGCAAGGGATGATAGGAAACGCTTTTAAACGCGCATACTCAATGATGTCTTTTTCTTCAACATACGCCAACGGACGGATAAGCAGATTTTGCTTATCATCACTGAGTAGCTTAGGCGGCATCGACTTGAGCGCTCCACCATGAAACAAATTCAAAAAGAAGGTGGCGAGCATATCGTCTCGGTGATGACCCAGTGCAATTTTGGTGGCACCGATTTGTTTGGCAAAACCATACAAAGAGCCGCGACGCAGACGCGAACATGCTGAGCAATAAGTTTTGCCTTCTGGTACCACGCTTTTTACGATGCTATAAGTGTCTTTTTCTAAGATATAGTGGGCAATACCTTGCTCATTTAAATACGCAGGCAAGATATCTTCAGGATATCCAGGTTGTTTTTGGTCAAGATTGACAGCGACGATATCAAAGCTTATTGGTGCAATACGCTTCAACAACAATAAAATATCGAGCAACGTATAACTGTCTTTTCCACCTGAGACACAGACCATCACCACATCGCCATCTTCAATCATATTGAAGTCACGAATTGCCCAAGAGACTTGTCTACGTAGCTTTTTCTGTAACTTACGAAACTGAGCAGATTCAGGAGAGGTTGTCTGCCCTTCTATAAGCGCTTCTTCACTCATATCATCAGCGGCATCATCATAGTCCACGCCCTCATTCTCAATTATTGTGGCATGATTATCTAAGCCGGTATCATCAAGCTCAGGCGTGATCTGTGGCGTAAACAAGGTCGCTGCGGTCATAAATTACTCAATATCTTTACAATGATGGTTTTGCTGTTAGACCATTTGCTAAAAAGCGGGGTCATAGTGCCATTAGCAAAAAGGGATTAGCATGGAGGTTCTGAAAGCAGCGATTATAACAAATATTGTTAATAGTTTGAAAATATGACATTAAATTATGAAGTTAAATACCAAATTGCCTTGGTCGTTTGACCTTTTTATATACAAAATTTTTATGCCTATATAGTGTTTTATTGCTTTATGTTTTCTTTTGAGAGAGTTGACACGGTCAAGACAATCCACGCGCTTTATATTTGATACTGTTTTTATCATAGCCTCATGGTTCTGTAATGAGGGTATTTTTGCTAAAATACCCGTTTTCGTAAACCAATAATAGATACCACTATGACAAACGCTACTACGCAGGACACTTCTATCAATCCAATCTCTGATGCCAACGTATCTGACCTTCATAAGCGTCAGAACGCTGTTGTCCTACTGTCAGGCGGACTTGATTCAGTCACTTGTTTGTATTGGGCTAAGGCGCGTTATGCCTCTGTCACTGCGGTCAGCTTCAATTACGGTCAGCGTCACAATAGCGAGCTTGTAGCAGCAAAGGCCATCGCAGAAGCAGCTGAGGTCAATCATAGAATAATCGATATTGATATTGCTCAGCTGGGTGGCTCTTCATTGACCGACCACAGCATGATCGTACCTGATGGCGATGCCGATAAGTTCCCCAATAAAAAGCACGATGAGATTGATAACGACGCCATACCCAACACTTATGTGCCAGCGCGTAATACCATCTTTTTGTCTTATGCATTGGCAGTTGCCGAAGTGACGGATGCAAATCACATTGTTATCGGGGTCAGTTCAGTCGACTACTCTGGATATCCTGACTGCCGCCCAGAATACATTGCAGCCTTCGAGCACATGGCAAATCTTGCCACCAAAGCTGGGGTCACTGGTCACCACTTGTCTATTCAAACTCCTCTACAGCAGTTGTCAAAAGCTCAAACTATTGAGCTTGGTTTGTCGTTAGGTGTTGATTATGGTCAAACGATTTCTTGTTACCGCGCAGATGCCAGCGGTCTTGCGTGCGGTGTCTGTGACAGCTGTGCATTACGCCGTCAGGGATTCGCCCAAGCAGGCGTTGCCGATCCCACTCACTATCAAGCTTAATAATCATTAGAATAGCGATTATGATTAAACAGTGATAGTAAACACTAGCGAAACATTTACTTGCATTAACACAGCAAGCTGCCGTTGTATTTTAATCGCTATACTTGCTATGGTATGAGCGCTTGCACGTATCAATATTTACTTATCATGCAATGAAGCATTCGCATACGAGTGACCTGACTCTAACTTGAGTACAAGATTTAAGAAATTGACACCACCTTTAAGAGGACGTTTATGAAGTTTTTGCCGATGTTACCCCTAGCCCTAGCAGCGATGTTTGTGATTCCACAAGCAAACGCTGCTGATATTAAACAAAACAATATCAATACTTGCGTTAATGGTGCGGTCAAATACAAAGTCGCTGATAAAGGCAATGCGACTAAATTGTGTAGCTGTACTATCGGCGTTCGAAGCAATATGACTATTGGTCAAATGTGGGAAATCGAAAGCTACGCGCAAGACAAAAAAGACCCTTCAAACTTGCCTTATGTGAAAAAAATGCAAAAAGACTTGCAGCAGTGCACAGTAGGCTTGGATTTAAAAGAGCCACAAAAACCTGCTTAACCCATCATGAGGTTGATATACAAAAGACTGGCTATTGCCAGTCTTTTTTGTTGCCAATACAGAAACAAAGTGTAAAACTCATCATTAATTGCTGCAAATCTGCCTATAATAAGATATCTATAAATATACCAATCACATATAAACAAAACCAATAAGGAATCTACAATGGCAAAGCCAACCACAGAAGACATCACGTTACCAACCTTTCCTGTCACCATGGTAAGAGAATTGGATGGACATTTTATTCATGATGAGATTAGTTTAAAAGAGATGGTCGCCAATACCAATAAAGGCCTTATCCTTTATTTTTATCCCAAAGACAATACGCCAGGCTGTACCACGCAAGCGACAGAATTTACAGCTCAGCTGAACGAGTTTGATGATTTAGGCTACGATATTATTGGCGTATCACGTGACAGCGTAGAATCACACGAAAAATTTATTGCAAAGCAAGATTTACAAATCGCGCTTATCAGCGATACTGATGAAAAGTTATGCCAATACTTTGATGTGATCAAAGAGAAAAACATGTATGGCAATATCACATTAGGGCTGGTACGTTCGGCCTTTGTTTTTAATACCGAAGGTAAGCTCACTCATGCTCAACGAAACCTACGTGCTAAAGGCTACACCGAGCGTTTGCTTGAAACATTGACCACTTCATCACAAAACTAAAACCATACCTGATAAAAAAATTATGAAATGGCTGTGAACAAACGTTATGATAAAAATCTAGGACCAAATAATAAAGACATTCCTTACTAATAAAACATTACTTGAGAATAATATGAATAAACCGTCTAGCGTTTCTGCTGATAATGCCTCATCCAAAGTCACTCGTAAGGTCTCTGTGGCTATTATTGGCGCTGGTACAGCTGGTCAAAATGCCTTTCGCCAAGCCAGTAAAATGTTCGATGATGTCGTCATTATCAATGAAGGATTTTGGACAACCACCTGTATCGCTGTCGGCTGTATGCCTAGTAAGCTACTGATTGCAGCCGCTGATCGTGCCCATGATGCCAACCATTCTACAGAATTTGGTATTCATACCACCACTCAGATAGATGGCAAGCAAGTCATGCAGCGCGTGCGTGATGAGCGCAGTCATTTTGCTAGTTATATCAAAAAACAAGTAGACAGTTGGCCGGATGATAAAAAAATTGCCGGCCATGCTCATATCAACGAGCAGGGTTTGATTGAAGTCAACGACGAATTGATTGAGGCCAGTCAAATTATCGTTGCCACTGGCAGCTCGCCTTTTATTCCAGAGGGTTGGGCCGATAAGCTTGGCGATACACTTCTAACTTCTAATACTGTGTTTGAGCTGGCAGATTTGCCAAAGTCACTGGCAGTAATCGGCGCAGGCTCAATAGGACTTGAACTCGCACAAGCATTCAAACGTTTGGGCGTAGACGTCACTTTATTCAATCGAGAAAAACGCGTTGCTGGTCTTAAAGATGATGACATTAATAACAAAGCCATTGATTGTTTAAGTAGTCAATTGACCATGCATTTGGGCAGTAAAATTAACGAGGTTGGTCATAATACTATTGAAAATGAAGGGACTGCTGCATTTATTGATTATGAAGACAGTGCTGGTGAGTTACAGCAATGGCAAGGTGAATATGTACTGGTCGCAACAGGCCGTCGCAACAACATAAAACAGCTAGGCATTGAACATCTGGGCGTTGAGCTTGATGACAAAAACCGTCCTAAAGATCTGAGCAAAAAAACAGGTCAGATTGGTGATCTGAATGTCTATATCGTTGGTGATGCCAATGCTCATATCCCATTGCTACATGTTGCTAGTGATGAAGGCTATAGTGCGGGCAGTATGGTCTGCAAAAATAATGAAGACGCTTATATTCGCCCTCCTGCGATACCTTTCTCTATCGTTTTTTGCTCTCCACAAATTGTTAACGTTGGCAAATCGCTTCCAGAAATCCAACAAGATCCAGACCTAAAATACGTCGTGGGTAGCGTCAGTTTTGATAATCAAGGTCGTAGTCGTGTCATGGGCGTCAACTGTGGTCTATTGCATATTTACGGCTGTAAAAAAACCGACAGAGTATTAGGGGCGAGCATGGTTGGGCCTGATGCCGAGTACATTGGACATATTTTAGCAACAGCGATTACCAATGATTTGAGTGTCAAAGACCTGTTAAATACGCCTTTTTACCATCCTACGATACTAGAAGGTCTAAGAACCGCATTACAAGATGTCCAGCATAAAATGGAAATTCCCTATCAGTTTCATGACACCCAAGAAAATAACTTTTAATAATAAGGTTAGCCATAAGAGAAACGATACATTTAGTATTAGATGTATTCAATAGTAATCGTCACTCAGGTTACCTGCTTAACGACCTAATGCCATTCACACACCGCATGGACTGAACAATGCAAATTGCTAGTATTAAGGATTTTTTTGAAGAGATTGTTAATGATCTCCATACTAGCCTTTATCTTGGACTTGGCGGTTCTATAGAAGAGGAGACGTTTGATTGGAAATCCCAAGCGGTTGAGCTGACCAGTACTGGTATAAAAATCCTAATACTGCTTGCCATATTGGGATTTTTTTATTGGCTCACGGTTTATATGGTTAAGCAAAGTAGAACAAAAATTCGGCTAAATGAGCGACGTACCAAAATTGTGCGCTCAGTGCTTCGCTATATTTGGATCGTCGCCAGTTTTATCGCGATTATGAGTCAAATGAATTTTAAACCAGAAACGATTGAAGCCACAGCAAAAGCAAGCACTTGGGCCGGTATTTATTACGTGCTTTGGGCCACGTCAGGACAAGTTATTCATAGAGTATTGCAGCATTATGGACTCAACGCTTCTATAGAGCAGCTGCTCAAAAATATTTTGTCTGTGTTACTACTGGTACTTGGGCTTGCCAGCGTCATGGCGCAGTTTGGCTTTGATATCGTCTCATTGGTTGCAGGTTTGGGTATTGTCGGATTGGCAGTAGGTTTTGCAGCGCAATCAACGCTTGCCAACTTTATTGCTGGTATCACTATTTTGCTTGAGCAATCCTTTCAGGTTGGCGATTGGATCCATATCAATGAAAATGAAGGCCGCGTGGTACTGATTGCTTTGCGCACGACCCACATTTTGACTCGCGACAACATCACCGTCATTATCCCAAATTCTAATGTTGCTTCATCTGAAGTCATTAATCTGACCTCAAAAAACTTTATACGTTTTGACATTCGTGTCCGCATTGCTTTTGAAGATGATATCGCCACAGCACGTAAAGAGATTTTACAAGTACTTACTGATACTGAGGTGATACTCAGTCGCCCTGAACATTCAGCCACCGTGGCAGAAATTGGCGAATATGGCGTGTTCTTTATCGTACGTTTTTGGGTAAAACCTGCTGCTGTTGCTCGCATGCCCATTATTAAAGAGAACTTAAGAGAAGACATCAAACGTGCCTTTGATAATGCGGGTGTTTCTACCCCCTACCCCCATATGCGTTTGCTGATGCCAAGTGAGACCGATCATCCTATCGCCACCAAATCTTTTACGGCTGCAACATCAATGGTTTCAGACGGTGTACCACTGACGAAAAACGATCATTAATGCTATAAATTCATCTTAAATTTTTGACAATCAATCATTCTCGTATTGAAACGTCTTTTTAAACATAAGCACTTTAGACCATCCTACCCTGAACTATGGTAAAATTACTGGTTAAATCGCCCATTTCATTATTCGCATTTTTTGTCAATTTAGCTCACAGGTATTCGTATGACCGTAACAACCGCAACCGCCACTCCAGCTGCCTCTCCATCAGAGTTGTCGCTTGATCTTATCATCACCTGTGCCGATGGGCTTGAGACGCCGCTACAGACCGAGCTGACAAGTTTTGGGATTGCAAGCGATATCAAAAGCACAGGGCGTCTGGCGGTCACTGGCACCTTGCGTGATTTATATACTATTTGTCTTTGGTCACGTGTCGCATCTCGAGTATTGATGCTCATCAAACGTAGAAACATTAATGCCGAATATGATGTGGCTGAGCAAATCTATGGTTTGGCAAAATCAGTCAATTGGACTGAGCAATTTAACTTAGAACAAACTTTTGCGATTCGTCTGTCTGTTGATAAACGCGTGGCTGTCAGCCAGCAGTTTGCGATGCTGCGTATCAAAGATGCTGTTGCCGATACCTTTAACGAAGTTTATGACAGTCGTCCTAATGTCGACAGTAAAAATCCAGATTTTTCCATTTTTGCGACGGTAAACGACAAACAAGCCGAGTTGTATTTGGATTTGTCAGGAACCAGTTTGCATCGCCGTGGCTACCGTGTGGCAATGACTGAAGCGCCTTTAAAGGAAAACTTGGCAGCGGCTCTACTCTATAGCGCAGGCTGGCATCAGAAAAACGAGGCAGGCAACGCGCCTTTTTATGACGCGCTTGTCGATCCGATGTGTGGTTCTGGCACCTTTATTATCGAAGCGCTACTCATGCATTGCGATTATGCAGTGGGCATTGATAAAGCGGCCAATCAATTTGGTTTTTATGAGTGGCAGCATCATGACGATGCGTTATGGCAAGAGATGATTGATGATGCGCAGATGCGTTTTCGTGAAGCGTTAGAGATTGCGAATGAGCAACCAGATACCCTACCTTTAATCTTGGGATTTGATGCAGACAGCGGCGCGATTGTGGCAACCGAAAAAAACCTCATCGCCGCAGGCTTGCAAGATTTATTACCCCTACTCGATATTGAAACGCGTGCATTGGATCAGCTTAGTGGTGTCCTAAAACCCTTAGTTGATGATGGTCGAATGAGCAACCCTCTCGTCATCACCAACCCGCCTTATGGAGAGCGTTTGGGTGACGAAGAGATGATCAAGCCGCTTTATCACGCCTTGGGTTTGATTTTGCAAGACAGTTTTGCGGCGAGTGATATCAATCCAATGGTTGGCATATTGGCGTCCAACGTCGAACAAGTCGACATACTGCCAATTAAAGAACCGAAAACCTTGCGCTGTCACAATGGTGCGATCACGGTTTACTTCCGTTACGGCACTTTAATCGCCGGACAAACTGGCAACCTTGTGAGCCGCTTTGAGAAACATGAGATTGACGTGGAAGATGGACAAGACTTCGTCAATCGGTTGCAAAAAAACCTGACCAAACTTAAAAAACTTGCCAAAAAAGACAACGTCAGCAATATTCGCGTCTACGATGCTGATTTGCCTGATTTCAAAGTGGCCATCGATTTATACGGTGATTACGCTCACGTACAAGAGTATGCGCCGCCCAAAACGATTCCACCAGAAACTGCAAAAAAACGCTTTAATTTGGCATTGATGGGTATTCGTGAAGTGTTTGGTATCAACCGTGAACAAATCTTTATCAAAACACGGGCGCGCCAATCTGGTAATGATCAGTATAGCAAACAAGGCAATACTGAGAAGCGTGGTAAATTTTATGTTGCGCGTGAAGACGGCGCTTATCTTTATGTTAATTTTACCGATTATCTCGATACGGGTTTGTTCATTGACCATCGTAATATGCGTGCACGTATCAAAGATAACAGTCGCGGCAAATCCGTATTAAATCTATTTGCTTATACGTGTACAGCGAGTGTGCATGCTGCTTTGGCGGGCGCCAAAAAAGTGACCAGTGTTGATCTGTCACAAAACTACCTAGACTGGGGCAAACAAAACTTTGTACTCAATGGTCTGGATGTCAGTCGTAACAAATATCAGTTTGTTGCCGCTGATATCTTTGAATGGATCAAAGACAATACTGAGCAATTTGACATTATCTTTATTGATCCACCCACTTTTTCGAACTCTAAAAAGTTCCAAGGTACATTTGACGTACAGCGTGATCATGCGGCTCTTATCAACCGTGCGATGAATCGTCTAACATCTGATGGTGTCTTGTATTTCTCTAATAACTTTACTCGGTTTGAGTTAGATGAGCAGTTGACCCAGCGCTACGATATTATCGATATCACACAAAAAACGATCGGGTTTGATTTTAATATCAAAAAACCTATTCATCAAAGTTTTGAGATTCGTCATCGCCAAAGTCTGTAAGCGACCACTTAGCTTTAAGTAATTACTTAATAATCAAAGCATAGTGACCATTAAAATTGTCTTTAAAGTATAAACAGCACCTAACGCTTTGTTTTTGTGTTCAATTCAGATAAAACATAACAATGACCCAATCAGCTTTGATTGGGTCATTTTTTGTTGTTATGATAGACCGTCATCAAGTAATGGTTTCATGTCATTTTTTGCCAAACATTGCTTTTTTCATGATTATAAATGTATTTGAACTTTTCACTGACTCTAATAATAAGGACAATTTCATGGCTTTATCACTTAATAAAGGCGGTAATTTATCGCTAACAAAAACTGACCCAAATTTGACCAAGCTGCTGATCGGTCTTGGCTGGGATGAGCGTGCAACTTCTGGCGCTGAGTTCGATCTCGATGCGAGTGTCTTTTTGCTAAATAATGCAGGCAAAGTACGTGGCGACCATGACTTTATCTTTTATAACCAGTTAAAATCCGATAATGGCTCCGTTGAGCATACAGGTGATAATCGTACTGGCGAAGGCGATGGTGATGATGAAGTCATCAAGGTAAACCTGACTCAAGTACCCGCTGATATCGATAAAATTGTAGTGACGGTAACCATCCATGACGCCGCTACTCGTAATCAGAACTTTGGGCAAGTCGCCAATGCTTTTATCCGTGTTGTTAATGAAGAAACGGGCACTGAAGTCGTACGTTTTGACTTAGCAGAAGATTACTCTGTCGAGACAGCCATGGTATTTGGTGAAGTATATCGTCACAATGGTGAGTGGAAATTCCGTGCCGTCGGTCAAGGATATTCAGGCGGTTTGCAAGCCATGTGTCAGCAGTATGGTGTTGATATCTAAACAAGGGTTTCGCCTTGAAATATAAAACATGTCTAGTTGCAAAATAGTCACAATTATTGATAGCCAAATGGTCAATAATACTTTATGTTTCATCTGAATTTATACATAAAAAGTGGTTAGTGATAACCACTTTTTTATGGCGTGTTTATACTAGACTGACCTTAGCTTTACGCAACCAGACAGGATGTGTCATGAGACATTTTTATTTAGATTTTATCTTCACAGCCATCGCTCTAGCAATAGCAGCGTGGTGGGGATATTCACATGGCGGTATGGGTGGCCTGATAACTACCCTATCCATTACCGCTATTTTGGCCGTTATGGAGATTTCATTATCGTTTGATAATGCGGTGGTCAATGCCTCAGTCCTTAAGGGCTGGGACGAATTTTGGAAAAAGATATTTTTAACCGTTGGTATTTTGATCGCCGTATTCGGTATGCGCTTAGTATTCCCTATTGTCATCGTCGCAGTGACTGCCGATCTTGGCATGATGCAAGTGATTGATTTGGCATTGAATAATCCTGAAGAATATTCAGCCAGATTGATGGCACATCACGCTGAAATTTCAGCCTTTGGTGGTATTTTCTTACTCTTGGTATTCTTAAACTTTATCTTTGATGACAAAGAAGTACATTGGTTCGATTGGCTTGAAAGTCGCTTAGCAAAACTGGGTAAAGTCGATGCCATGAGCGTATTCGTAGCCCTTATTGTCCTGATGATTTCAGTATCTTGGGCGACCGCTGAGCAGGCTGGTGCGGTATTAATTGCAGGCGTTTGGGGTATCCTAGTGTATCTGGGTGTGCAAGTAATCTCTGGTATGCTTGAGGGCGATCTTGAAGAAGAACTAGACGCTCAAGGCAATAGTACTGGTGCTGCCACTAGCGCTATCATGAAGGGCGGTATTATCGGTTTCTTATATTTAGAAGTCCTTGATGCTTCGTTCAGTTTTGATGGTGTGATCGGTGCATTTGCTATTACTAACGACGTCATCGTGATTATGCTTGGTCTTGCAATTGGTGCAATGTTTGTGCGTTCAATGACTATTTTCTTAGTAGATAAAGGCACACTTGATGAATTTATCTATCTTGAGCATGGTGCGCATTACGCCATCGGTGCACTTGCCGTTATCATGTTGCTTTCTGTAAAATTCCACGTACCTGAGCTGATTACTGGTCTTATCGGTATCGCCTTTATTGGTTTTGCACTATGGGCATCACTAAAGCACCGCAAGCTCGAAAAAGCTAAAGAAGCCCATTCGAATTAAAACGTATTATTAATATGATACGTCTTATATAAGCAGATTATATCATCAGATATGGTCTGCTTTTTTTTGCATGACTCTACTTCCTTCATGGAGCTGATATTTAAGATACCGATGTCATAAAACCATTTTCGCTCAAAATGCAAATTTTTCATCCTTGTGACTCTATATTCGGTTAAAATCGCTGCTCTATCAGTACAATCCTTTATAACACAACCTTCACCAACAGAAATACGGCTATACAACTTATATGCAACAAATTCTTGATGATATTGCCGCACAGATGGCGCTTGAGACTGATCGTGGAAAAGTAGCAGATTATATTCCGCAACTGGCCCACATAGACCCAAATCAATTTGGTATTGCAGTAGCGACACCTGACGGACAAATGTATACAGCAGGTGATGCAAGCACTCTGTTTTCGATCCAAAGTATCTCTAAAATATTCACCCTAACCATTGGTCTTGGCAAGTTGGGCGATGGACTTTGGACACACGTTGGTCGTGAACCATCAGGTGATCCCTTTAATTCAATCGTCATGCTGGAACATGAAACTGGTCGACCGCGCAATCCATTTATTAATGCCGGTGCGATTGCGGTGGTGGATGCGATCATGATGGGTCACGAACCTAGAGAAGTATTGGGTGAGATTCTGCAGTTTGTGCACTTTATTACGGACGATGAGTCCATCCGTTTTGACCACAAAGTCGCAGCGTCCGAGATGGAGCATAAAGACCGTAACGCATCACTTGCCCACTTTATGAAATCCTTTGGTCGTCTCAAGCACGATGTGGATAAGGTGTTGGGTACTTACTTTCATCAATGTTCGATTGCGATGAATTGCCAGCAATTAGCCAGCGCCGGTCTCTATTTAGTCTCTAACGGGGTTGATAAGCACTCAGGGGTACGCGTGATCAACGAGCACCGGGCAAGAAGGATTAACTCGCTAATGATGCTGTGCGGGCATTATGATGGCTCTGGTGAATTTGCCTATCGCGTCGGTTTACCCGGTAAAAGTGGCGTTGGTGGCGGTATTTTGACCATAGCCCCCGGTAAAGGCTCTATCGCTGTCTGGTCGCCAGGGCTTGATCATATCGGAAACTCCAAGCTTGGATTAAAAGCATTAGAGCTGTTCGTAGAAAAAACGGGCTGGTCGGTTTTTTCCGATTAAACATGCTTGGGCCAAGTATTTTCTGATCGTTTAACCTTAACTAATATAAAGAGAGTGTTAAAAAGTATCAGAGATAACCAGCAATTATTTCTCTTAGTAAACATCAATTATGTCTCTTGGTAAACATATAGTAAGCGCACAAAATACGCCTTGCTTAGTCAGCAAACGCTTAGTATAGTAAAGCGTAGTGATATGTAGAGCATGGCATACAGCTAGATGTATTTGCCACTTTTGCTCATAAACACATCATTTTTAGTTTACTTTTTCTATCACTTAATCCACTTAATTATTAATCTAAAGGATCTTTGTATGGCTATCAGTTTAACAAAAGGCGGCAACGTAAATTTATCAAAAGAAGCGCCAGGTTTAACCAATATCACAGTCGGTCTTGGATGGGATCCACGTGCCACTGACGGGCAAGAATTTGACTTAGATGCGATTGGTTTTTTGGTTAATGAAGCAGGCAAAGTACGTAACGACCAAGATTTCATTTTCTTTAATAACCTAAAATCAGATAATGGCGCTGTTGAGCATACTGGCGACAACCGTACTGGTGAAGGTGATGGTGATGACGAAAAAATCAAAATCAACCTTGCTAGTATCCCATCTGATGTCAGCAAAGTTGCAATCTGTGCCATCATCTATGAAGGTCAAGGCCGTAACCAGAACTTTGGTCAAGTTGGCGATGCCTATATCCGTGTCTTAAATGACAATGGCAATGCTGAAATTGCCCGTTACGACTTGTCAGAAGATGGTAGCACTGAAACTGCGATGATATTTGGTGAATTATATCGTCATAACGGCGATTGGAAGTTCCGTGCCGTTGGTCAGGGCTTTAGCGGTGGTCTTGGACCATTAGCGGCTTCTTACGGTGTGAACGTGTAACGTTTTACCAGCATCATTATTTGCTCATTTAATTGGTACAATCAAATTTTGATTGGATCAAACATAGGCCATCAAGTGTAATCGTTTATACATTTGATGGCTTTTTTAGAATATCGACATATAAAATCATGTGTCATAAGCATACATTTTCAAAGTATTAGAATAAGGACTTGCAAATCATGGCCGCAACATTCAGCTTAATTGGAACCATTGAACCTTTTTTGCATTGCAATCTCAAAAAAGGCGACTCGATCTATTGTGAAGCCAATGCAATGGTAATGATGGAATCAAATCTTGAGCTTAAAGGCAAGTTGCAAGGCGGGTTTATGCAATCATTGATGCGCCGGTTTGCAAACGATGAGTCCTTATTTCAGCAGCAGATCGAAGCGGTCAACGGCGAAGGGGATTGTTTACTTGCGCCAACGCTCGACGGCGACATGCAGATTATTGATGTCGGTGCGCAGCAGTATACCTTGAGTGATGGTGCTTTTGTTGCCGCACAGACAGGCGTTGATATCAGAGCTAATATTCAGCGTAACTTGGGTGGTGCAGTGTTTGGTGATACTGGTGGCTTTATGGTCATGCAAACACAGGGTCAAGGCCAAGTGGTCGTATCGGGTTTTGGTTCGTTGTTTGAGATTGATGTGACACCAGATAAAGACGTCATTATCGACAATGGACACGTGGTGTGTTGGGACTCAAACCTGGATTATAAGCTGTCTGTGTCCACTAGTAAGAAAAAAGGCATCATGAGCAATATTATCAATTCTGTCACCAGCGGCGAAGGCATGGTATTGAACTTCTCTGGTACGGGTAAAGTCATTATATGCTCGCGCAATCGCGACAGTTATCAAGGCTGGCTACAAAGCATCTTGGGCACAAGCTCGGGTGGACGCGGTGGTAATAGCGGGTTTTTAAACAATATTTTATAGCGATGTATCCTATAGAACAATAACACTCTCTAAGACGAAACTGCTTAAAAACAGATGTCATTTAACGATTCATTCATAATTATTATAAGGATTATCTCATGGCGATTAGTTTACAAAAAGGTCAAAAAATCTCTCTCAGCAAAGAAGCTGGCGGCGACCTTACACAGGTAAAGTTGGGTTTGGGTTGGGATGTCGCCCAAGGCCCACAAGATAAAAAAAGTGGGTTTTTGGGAAAATTATTTGGTGGCGGCAGCGGTGGTGATTCTATTGACTTAGACGCCTCTTGCATCATGTTTGATGCGAACAAACAAGCCGTTGATGCGATTTGGTTCAGTCAGCTGACCTCAAAAGACGGCAGTATCGTGCATACTGGCGATAATCGTACGGGTGACGGTGAAGGCGATGATGAAGTCATCAATGTTGACCTATCAAAAATCCCTGCCAATGTTGTGTCGCTTGTTTTTACTGTTAATAGCTTTACTGGTCAGACCTTTGAGACAGTATCGAATGCATTTTGCCGTATTGTCAATGCCAACAACAATGCCGAGGTTGCCCGTTATAATCTATCGGCGCAAGGCAGCCATACGGCAATGATAATGGCAAAAGTGTATCGTCATAACAATGAGTGGAAAATGCATGCAATTGGTGAGACCGCTTCTGGTCGCACCTTCCATGACCTCATGCCTGCCATCACACCGCACGCTTAACTGTTTATCCTGAACAAATCTTATAATGCTAAAAGTCATCAGCCCCTCTATTTGTAATAAAGGGGCTGATTTTTTATGTTTTACTATGCTGTTTTATTTACTGCCACGCTTCCAGCTAAATCCCCAATTAAAGGCTTTATCCATTTCTTGATGGCCTTTAAAGTACTGATTGATACGTTCAACATTGATACTGCCTTGCTGATTGACCAAACGTGCAATGGCACACATCGGCAGATTACCAGCACCTTCTGTTAAACGTGTTTCGATCGGCGACTGTTCAGGTACATGTATGGTTACTACCCCATCGGTTTTTTCCCAGTTGGGTGCGCCTTCGTAAATAAAGGCAAAGATAAATACTTCTTCAATTTGCGACCATTGCTGGCCATTAATATCAAGCCACTCTCCACCACTGATTTGACCTGTTCTATCATCGGCACGCAAACAAACGTAAGGCGCTGATTGCAAACTACCAAAGCGATTGCCTAACGCTTGAATCAGTGTTTTCTCACCGCTCTTTAGGTGAATCATTGCACCAACATCAAGATCGATACCGCCGGCCTTATGCTGTTTGAAAAGATCGCCCAACAACCCTTTTTTGGGTGCTTGTTTATCAGTGTTTGGACGTTGGTTCCAGTTTAGATTGACAGAAATTTTGCCAAAGTCATCGCGTTTTTTAAGATTGATGCTGGATTGGTTTTTGGTTAGTGTGATCTTGCTTAGATTGATTGAAGGATTGGATGGAATCGGTGGTGGTGTGCTTGTTTGAGAAGCACTACTTGCTTTTTGTGTATTAATTGGACGTTGTGTATTGATAGGTTGTGACTGGTTCTGGTTTTGAGACTGGTTCTGGTTTTGAGAATGATTCTGGGATTGGGCTGGTGCTTCATCCGCAATCTCAACGCCAAAATGCTCAGACAAAGGCTTTAGACCACCTTCAAACCCTTGAGCAATAAAACGAAACTTCCAACTGCCCTGCCTACGATAACATTCAGCCAAAATAATGGCTTTTTCGTTACGCCCAGCCGCGCTTAATTGGCAAGTCATTAGCACTTGACTGCCTTGCAACACTTGAATGTCTACGTCCCCGACTTGGGACAAGGTTTGCTCACTAGAGAATGCAAGGGCTATTTTTTCGATGCTTGCAGGTTGAGCAGGCAAATTAATATCAAAAAATCCATCACTGTCATGACCGCGAAAGCTAACACTGCCATCATCGCTACGCTTCTGTCCATAAAATATCATGTCGCCATCACCGCGCACTTTACCACTACTCGTGAGGCGATACGCAGCACAATCAATCGCATTTTGGCTTAATATACGAATACTAATGTTTTCAGTTGGCAGAGGCGCATTGGCACCTGCAACCAGTGTTTGAGAGTGAATTTGGCTCATTATGTGTCCTTTAAATAATTTATTATGCATTGTGGTTATTATGCCAGCTATCCGACTTTAGTAGTATGGATATATCCTTGTTTTGATCAGTAACCCCATTTCATAACATATTAAAAATACTCAAAAAATTGCTATTAAAAAATACTCGCTACTATCGTGTCAGGAGTATTTATAACGCCTAGCATTTGTATATAATATACGCTGCTATCGGCAATATGGCACCTATCCCATTTCAGGCTCATTAGACAAAGTGACTTAAATAACGTTACCAAACCCTGATTGGTCTGACTTACATTGCTGGTAGTGTTGCGATGACGACACTGAGTTATCCAATGACAGTTAACACTTATGACAAGAGAGAATTATGGATAACCCTATTCACGATAGCCACCATATCCCATCAACAGCTGCTTGGTTAGCTGAAGGTCAATCTAGCCAGCGCGATATGTTAGACAGCCTACAAGCATTGAAAGATCAGTCTACTACGCCATTTTCTATCATTGCCTCACACCGTCACAACAGACCTGAGATTTTTGAATTTGCTGATAAAGTGTATTATGAGCCGTTTGACACCACTGCCAATACTGACAAAAAATCTGATGCCGAACCAGTCATACCGCGTTGGAAATTTGTCTTAGAACATGCGCGTCAAAACCATACCAAAGTATTGCTTACTGGACGCAATAATATCGCATATGAAGAACACCGTGAAGAATTTGACGCAGCGGGTATCCGTCTATTGACGGGCGCGACCAGCGTCGATGCCTTAAAAACAATCGATGATAAGTTCGCCTTTATGCAACAGTGTCATCAGCATGATATTCCTGTCGCACACGCTTGGCGCTTTGACAATATTGCAGAGCTTAAAGACCTACTTGCCGAACATGATCATCAGCCACTATGCATCAAACCCGTCACTGGAATCTTTGCACAAGGATTTTGGCAGTTAGATTCAGGACAAGAGACAGGCAAGCAATATGATAGCTTTGAGCACTTGTATTTTACTGAAGAAAAAAGGATCAGCACGGCTCAGTTTATCAATGCTTACACACACAGTCTAATGTTAGAAGAGCGTCCTATTCCTATGTTACTGATGCCGTATCTGCCAGGACAAGAGTACTCAATCGATGTAGTGTGCGAATATGGCGAAGTCTTGGCTGCGGTCACGCGTTATAAAACAGGAAAAATTCAGCACATCGGTTACGAACAATCGGTCATGGATGTTGTCATTCCATTGATCCAGGCTTTCGGCTGTGACGGTATTGTCAGTGTGCAAACCAAAGCTGATGAGAATGGTCAGCATCGTGTGCTTGAAATCAATAGCCGCCCGTCTGGTGGTATTGGTTATACCACACATAGCGGTGTAGATTTGACAAAAATTGGTTTTGCCTATTGGTTAGGTTTGACCGAAAAGCCAAAGCTTGCAGATATAGCACAACAAATAATACCCTGCCAAGTGCGCGCGGTCATGACAGGTGTAAAAATTGAAGAAAGCACTACTGAGTAAATAACTGGCTACGCTACAACTGGCAAAGCGTCAAAGTTAAAAAGCTTGTCGCTGTATAAAATTAAAAGTATCAAGGAACATGAATGTCAAATAAGCAACACAGTACGACTATTACTTTGCCGCGAGGCACGCTTGACTTAACTTATCAGATCAATTCTGCAACAAGTAGCCACAGCTCAAATAAGCAAGGTTCGGACAATTTTGATCATTACCAGTTAGAAGATTTGCTTGGTTTTGCCCAGCGCATCAATCCAAAACGGGCATTTTTGTTTGTCTCAAAAGTATTGGGTCGTCATATTCCAGTTGCTCCCAGCACCATGCGTTATGCTTTTACCGAGCTTGCAAATCTAGTTCCTAGCCAGCTGCCTGAACCTATATTGGTCATTGGCATGGCAGAAACAGCCGTTGGTTTGTCAGCTGGCGTGCATCAAGCGCTACAAACGCGTTATCCAAATGCTTTACTGTTAAATTCTACCCGTCATGCGCAGCACACTGCTGACAGTACTGAGTCACTGCTAACGACATTTAGTGAAGACCACAGCCATGCCAGCCAACACTTGATCTATCAAAGTGCTGATAAAGTCACTCAAGATCAGTTGCTCACCAGCAAAACCCTTATCATGGTTGATGATGAAGCTTCAACAGGTAATACGTGTGTCAATGTCGTCACGGCTTTACGTAATGCAGGACTCACGCAGTTAGAACAAGTACATCTCACCACCTTGGTTGATTGGTCATTGGATCAGAACAAAACAGACGAGACAGGCGATAGCGCGATACCTGAGCAAATGGCGGCACGCTTGGCAGGTGTTGATTTTCATCGTCATCATTTGCTCTCTGGGGCTTGGCAGTGGACAGATGCACCTAATCCTGAGCCAATTATTATGCCATCAGTCGATACAACTGAGGCTGGCAGTCAAGCATTAGGTCATACGGGTGGTTGGGGCCGTTTTCCAACGATAGACAGCACGGACGGCTTTGATAACTATCTGTCGAGATTTCAGACTTCTTTTACCAAATTCAGCGGTCAAGACAATTTTGCAGTTGCTCAATTGCCCAAAAAAATCTTGGTGCTGGGAAGTAATGAATTTGTTTGGTTGCCTTTTTTATTGGCAGAATGGCTTGAAATGCACACTCAAAGGCAAGAGGCTAACACCGAGTCTACGGTTAACTTTAGTGCGTTGACACGCTCACCGATCGCGCTTGGCGGTGCCATTACCACTATGTTGAGCTTTAGCGATAATTATGGGCTTGGCATGACCAACTTTGTCTATAACGTTGAGCCAAATGATTGGGACTTGATTGTCTTATGCGTTGAGACCTCAGTAGATAGCGTTGATGACATGTGGAAAGGCTTAGATAACGTGCTTGTGGTAGGTGCCGATAGTGGGCATGACTGAGTTTTCAGCAACGCAGAACGCAAGATGTTATCGATAGTTTTTTATATCAAAGCAAATTATTTAAAAACAATCAAGGCACAAATAATCCATGACTACCCCATTTTTTCAAGCCAATCCAAACATTACTAAGCCTTATGCTCTCATGGATTTGGACGATACTTTATTCCAAACTCAGCGTAAAATTGACGCATGGAATGTGCCTACTGCTGAACCTGAACATTTGGTGTGTGCGACAGTCAATAAAAAAGGCGAACCGCTAAGTTTCATGAGTCAGCGCCAAGCTGCGTTTGTGAATTGGCTGTTTGCGAGCACTGATTTAATCGTAGTAACGGCACGTGACCGCAGCGAAATCAAGCGTGTAAAACTTCCTTTTAACAGCTGGCAAGTATTGACCCATGGCGCAATTATCTTAACCTCTGATGGAGCACTATTTAACGATTGGCAGCAGCAGATGTATAAAGCACTTGCCCCCATACAAGACAAGCTGCACCAGCTTACTGAGTTGCTTGACCATCCTTCTAATACTCTTTTTGATAGCTTAGTATTGACACCGCACACTGACAGCTTCAGTCATGATTCTAACAGCAATAATGATACGAATTTGACTGTCTATTTGGCTATTAAACATGCGCAAAAAGACCATCAAGTACTAGCAGAGTTGGCTCAGCAGCTGCCTGCGCTGATACCAGATTTTGACGCTCATTTTTATGTACATGTGAATGCGAACAATTTGGCGATATTGCCGCATGCGGTTCATAAGCATCATGCCGTAAAGTTTCTATTAGATAACCATTTAGACAAAAATCGTCCCAGCTTCGGCTTCGGTGACAGCCTAGCGGATTTGCCATTTCTACAATTGCTTGACTGGTACGGCATGCCCAATCATGGTCAGCTACATGAGCAACGCCTTACTCAGTAGTTGTGTTTAATCATAACCGCGCAACCTCATTGTCATCACCACGAGTGTAAATATTCTTCTTATGATTTCAAATAATAAAAACACAAAAAGAGCCGATTTAGCAAACTATGGCTCAGGTAATTATCTTGCCAGCGATGTGACGGTACTGCTTGATATTGTCGCTAAAGATGCCGTTGCCGATGTGCCCGTCAGCCAAAAAGAAGCTCTTATCCAAAATGGGCAACGGCACTACTCAGATATGCTGACGCTGGAGGACGCACCAAGTGCTATGCATGAACAGCTCTACATCCAGGCGCTAGAACAAGGAACTGCGAGAACCGCGACTGATATTGCGAATTTGGCTTATACCTTACATCGTATTTTTCAGCCAACCGTCAGCGATGAGCACCCATTGGTTTTGGTCAGTTTAGTACGAGCGGGTTTGCCGATTGGGGTGCTATTGCAAAGAGCCCTTGCCGATACGCAGAGTAACTACGCATTACCAAGTGTACATTATGGCATTAGTATCATACGTGACCGTGGTCTTGATCCACTTGCTCTACAAATGCTATTGGACGCTTATCCAGACTCTCCTATCGTATTTGTGGATGGCTGGACAGGTAAAGGAGCGATTTATCAAGAGCTCACTCGTAGCCTTGAGACCTTTAGCGACTCTAGTCACCCTAACTTTACCAATATTTTCCATCAAGGTGCTGAGGTGATTCCTTTATTGACCTTGGCTGACCCTGCTGGCGTTGCTTGGCTGAGTGCCAGTGAGGAAGACTGGTTGATCCCCTCAGGACTGTTAAACAGTACTGTATCGGGACTTATATCGCGCAGTTTATACACTGAGCCTCAATCAGGGCTTCACCGCAGTGTTTTTTATGACAATTTGGTTGAAGCAGATCATAGCTTAGCTTTTATTGATTGTATCAACGTCGCACGCCACAACTTATCTATAGCACCGCAGTATTTACCAACGTTCAAGCAGCCACGCTACCAGACGGCCAATTTAATTGATAAACTGGCCGCTGATTATGGTATTACCAATCGCAACCGCATCAAGCCAACGATCGCAGAGGCGACACGAGCGATATTGCGCCGTGACCCCGAGCGTATATTACTGGCAACTGCCGAACACCCTGATACCACATTGCTGCGACATTTATGCAAGCAACGAAATATCATTGTCAGTGTATTAGGTGATAAAATACTGCCTTATCAAGCCATCACCCTTATTAAGCAGCGTAGCAAAGATCATTAATGACTGCAATACAACTGTGTATGAAACAACTGATAGTCAGAGCTAAACCGTCAGCTTATATACTATCTCTATAACCATTTACTACTTACGATGCCGATTATGCCAAATACGTTAAACAATGAGTCACACATTTATAGCTACACCCAGTCTTATGCGCATTTGGTGACTGAGCGTCATGCAATGGTTAGACCGCATACCCATCATCCTTATCAGCTTGGTGCCAGTCTTTATATGCCTGCAACGCGTCAAGATATCTGGCAGGTCATCACGCGTGAAAAACTGCCAACGATCAATAGCATTATTATTTGCTTAGAAGATGCGGTCAGTCATAACGATGTCGAATTGGCACTCGAACGCTTGCAAGTATTGCTCCAGACATGGGCCACGCATATAGACAGTATTAACAATCCATCAAAACAGAATGATCTCCGAACAAAGCAACAAGCACAACATCCGACTCGCCCACTGGTATTTATTCGTCCGCGTAATCCGGCAATGCTACAACAGCTGGCTGACTACGCCAATATTGACTTGATTGACGGCTTTGTCATGCCAAAAGTCGATATGTGCAGTTTGTCCAATTGGCGCATGGCTTGTCAGAATCTGAGCGCCGATCAATTGCTCATGCCAACCCTTGAAACCGCCGCACTTTTTAATCCGCATCATAACCAAGAGCTGGCTATTGCGTTCAAAGAAGCATTCAACCAACCAGTTTTTGCACTGCGCATCGGTGGCAATGATTTATTTGCCACGCTGCGCTTACGACGACCAAAAAATAGCATCGTTTATGATACTCCTATTGGCACCCTTGCCTATCAGTTACTTGGCTGCTTTGTGCCGCATGGTTTTTATTTGACAGCGCCCGTGTTTGAGTATTTAGATCAGCCAACGTTGTTTATGCAAGAGCTGACTCATGATGTCAGTTTGGGATTGGTCGGTAAGACCGTTATTCATCCGAGCCAAATTGCTTTGGTACAACAAGCCTATCGCGTACCATCGAGCGTTTTAGATGAGGCGCAAGCGATACTTCATAGCGAAGCCAAGGCAGTGTTTAAATACAACAATACTATGCTCGAACCTGCCACCCATCGCGCTTGGGCCACTGAGATCGTGAATCGCGCTGAGGTGTTTGGCAAAGTGGATGATGGTAGTATCGACTACATCTCAGGCCTCTAAACATCAAATATTGACCCATCTAATGACATAAAAAGACCACTATCACCTGATGATACTGGTCTTTTTTATCAATAAAATATCAAATACTCATACTCTTAAGTGTCATTCTCTAAAAGTGCTTTACCATCCAATCAACTTGCTCGATCCTTTCAACATCATCGTATGACTAATATTTTTAATAACAATGCGTACTGAGCCTTTCGTACAAAATACCTGCGCTCATTTATAGCGCTTGACTGAGACTTGAATGTGTCTTAAGCGCCCACAAAACCGACTTTTATAATCATAGCGAGCTGCTATAGTAATGAGTATTGAGCGTCTTGTTGTCGTCAATTTTTGTATATCAACTTCAAATAATTATTGTAAACAGTCATTAAAAATAAGGAAATATCAGATGCCACATTCTCTCGTTGAGTATCAAAGCGAAAATCATATCGCGACGATCACCATGAACGACCCTAAAACCCTAAATGCGTTTAGCACCCCATTAAAAAACGCGATGATGGAAGCACTCAATAGGGCTGATGAGGACACAGAGATACGCGTCATCGTACTACAAGGCGCAAACAATAACTTCTCTAGTGGTGGTCACATTGGTGAGATGCTTGAAAATGGTATGGAATCTGAGGCTCTAGTTGATAAGCTTGATTTTATGCTGAGAGAAGTGGCAGAGATTAGCCTGAAGCTGCGCAATATCCACAAACCAATTATCGCAAAACTAGAAGGCGCAGTGGCAGGTGCTGGTATGAACTTAGCACTGACTTGTGATTTTCGTATCGCCAGCGAGAATGCGAAGTTTGTTCAAGCGTTTGTCAATATTGGCCTCATTCCAGATGCAGGCGGTATCTACTTATTGAATCAATTGATTGGAGCTGCAAAGACGACTGAACTGGTTATGCTTGGTGATAAGCTCAAAGCCGATGATATGGCACGATTAAATGTGGTAAATACTGTCGTCAGCGCTGATGAGATAGATGCAAGCGTTCAAGCACTAGCAACTCGCTTGAGCAATCTACCTGGCAAAGCATTGGCATCTATGAAACATATGATCAATGTACATGCATTTGGCGGGTTGAATGAAGCCCTAGATATGGAAGTTGAACAACAAAACATGATGGCCGTGACAGATGACTTTAAAGAAGGGATTACTGCTTTCATGGAGAAGCGCAAACCCGTTTATCAAGGTAAATAACTGATTGGCGATTTAGTGATATCGTTAAAAAGGCTGCTCATTAGCAGCCTTTCTTGTACGCAATGTCATTGTCACTGCTTAACAGTATAGTCGTTATTTATGATGCGGAAGCTGACTCATGTTGATAAGGTAATGAGAATATCTTGTCAAAAATTAAAGTAAACGTAAAAGTATAGACTAAGAAGAATAGCAACAGCGCTACCTCCATCATAAAGGCTTTTACTAGACCAACATCGTACCAAATCATATAGAGTGGCAAGCAGATCAATACTAGACCGCCTTCAAAACCAAAAGCATGGGCACTACGTATCCATAACGTACGACGTACAATTTGCCTGCGACGTTCCCACGCTTCAAAAACGGTATTGTATATAAAGTTCCAAATAACGGCTGCCATCGACATCATTACTGCGATAGGCAAGGATTCTGCTGCATCGCTATGACTAAGCTTCATCAATATAAGAGTAGATAAAATAATAGCGATAATTTCGAAAGATGTCACATAAATGAAGCGACGTTTGAGTGGGGATAAAGTAATCAACCAAGACTCCAAAGCACCTGTACTTAAACAAAGAAGTGCATATCAAAGTATCGGTCCGTCCCGAGTTAGAAAAGAGAGAGGAAGTGCAGAGCCACGGTTTCCGCCTGCCCGTATATTATACATAAAATGGCATAAAAAATCAGCCTATGTATTTACAATGCAAAAACCCCGCATCATTACGATACGGGGTTTTTATTTAAATAAGAAAGGTAGAACTTAAAACGTTTTACTTAAACGTCAACCAAAATTAACTCAACTGAGCAACGTTAATCTTATCAGCTTCTTCCGTATAGTCTTCCATACGATCGAAGTTCATATATTGATAGACTTCATCGCCCATGCTGTTTAGCATGCCAGCATACTGCTGATATTCTTCATTCGTTGGTAATTTACCAAGTACGGCGGCAACTGCTGCAAGCTCTGCAGAAGCCAGATATACGTTAGCGCCTTGACCCAAACGGTTAGGGAAGTTACGCGTAGACGTCGATACCGCAGTAGACTTCGGTGCGATACGTGCTTGGTTACCCATACATAGTGAACAACCAGGCATCTCAGTACGAGCGCCAGCTTGAGCATAGATGTTGTAGTATCCTTCTTCCATCAACTGTCGTGCATCCATCTTGGTCGGCGGTGCAATCCATAGACGAGTTTTTAGGCTTCCTGCTGGTACGTCTTGTAGCAGTTTACCCGCGGCACGGAAATGACCGATATTGGTCATACATGAACCAATGAATACTTCATCAATGGTATCGCCAGCCACATCAGCCAAGGTTTTGGCATCATCTGGATCATTCGGGCAGCAAAGGATTGGTTCTTTGATGTCAGACATATCGATGGTGATGTCAATGGCGTATTCCGCGTCGTCATCAGCACGCATGAGGCTTGGATTAGCCAACCACTCTTGCATTTGCTCAACACGGCGACTGATGGTACGCGCATCGCCATAGCCTTCAGAGATCATCCACTTAAGTAGCGTGATGTTTGAGTTTAGGTACTCAGTCACTGACGCTTCAGACAAAGTGATGGTACAACCAGCAGCACTACGCTCAGCTGAGGCATCAGATAGCTCAAACGCCTGCTCAGCGGTCAAGTCTTCTAGACCTTCAATCTCAAGGATGCGGCCGTTAAACTCGTTGATTTTACCTTTCTTGTCAACGGTTAAGTAACCTTCTTTGATCG
This sequence comes from Psychrobacter alimentarius, assembly GCF_001606025.1. Lineage (NCBI taxonomy): Bacteria > Pseudomonadati > Pseudomonadota > Gammaproteobacteria > Moraxellales > Moraxellaceae > Psychrobacter > Psychrobacter alimentarius. The sequence continues at coordinate 2,292,306 of NZ_CP014945.1, forward strand.
CTTGATAAGGAATCGCATGTACTAGGTCACGTAGCGTGATACCAGGCTGACGCTCACCCACGAAACGAACACGGACAGATTCAGGCATATCAAGTGGCATCACACCAGTTGCTGCAGCAAATGCTACCAAGCCAGAACCGGCTGGGAACGAAATACCCATTGGGAAACGAGTGTGCGAGTCACCACCAGTACCAACGGTATCTGGAAGTAGCATACGGTTCAACCATGAGTGGATGATACCGTCACCTGGGCGCAAGCTGACACCACCACGGTTCATGATAAAGTCAGGTAGTGTATGCTGAGTCTCAACGTCAACTGGCTTTGGATAAGCGGCTGTGTGACAGAATGACTGCATCACGAGATCCGCTTGGAAGCCCAAACATGCCAAATCTTTTAGCTCATCACGCGTCATTGGGCCTGTTGTATCTTGAGAACCGACGGTGGTCATTTTTGGTTCACAGTACATACCAGGACGTACGCCTTCTAGACCGCAAGCTTTACCAACCATTTTTTGTGCAAGGGTGAAGCCTTTACCAGTATCAGCTGGTTCTTCTGGCTTAGCAAATACGTCTGAATGACCAAGACCCATATATTCACGAGCACGGTTAGTCAAACCACGACCAACGATCAATGGAATACGGCCACCAGCACGTACTTCATCAAGCAATGTTGGCGAACTCAAGTTGAAAGTAGAAAGTACTTCGTCAGAGTCATGCTTCGTGATTTTGCCTTCGTATGGATAGATATCAAACACATCACCCATGTTTAGGTTATCAACCGCGACTTTTTCGATTGGCAATGCGCCTGAATCTTCCATGGTATTAAAGAAGATAGGAGCGATATTGTTACCAAGTACAAGACCGCCACCGCGTTTGTTTGGCACGTTAGGAATGTCTTCACCCATGAGCCACAGTACTGAGTTGGTAGCAGACTTACGGCTAGAACCAGTACCAACAACATCACCCACGTAGGCTAGCGGATGGCCTTTTTCTTTAAGCGCTTCGATCTGCTTCATTGGGCCAACAACGCCCTCTTGATCCGCATCGATGCCATCGCGTGAGTTTTTGTGCATGGCTAATGAATGCAGTGGAATGTCCGGACGGCTCCATGCGTCTTGCGCAGGTGACAAGTCATCCGTATTGGTTTCGCCAGTCACTTTGAACGTGGTGTATGTGGTTTTTTCTGGTACTGCGTCACGGTTCAAGAACCATTCAGCATCGGCCCAAGACTGAACAACGCTTTTTGCAATGTCGTTGCCCGCTTCTGCTTTTTCAGTGACATCATTGAATGCATCAAAGACGAGCAATGTCTTTTTCAATGCTTCAGCAGCATCTTGTGCGACTTCGCTATCATCTAATGCCGCAACCAATGGCTGCACGTTATAGCCACCTTGCATTGTACCTAAGATTTGGACTGCTTTTTGCTTGCTGATCAATGGTGAAGATGTTTCACCTTTTAGGATAGCGGCTAAAAATGCTGCTTTAACGTAAGCTGCTTGGTCAACACCAGCAGGAATACGGTTTTCTAATAAGTTCAATAAAAAAGCATCTTCGCCTGCTGGAGGATTTTTTAATAGTTCGACCAACTCTGCTACTTGTTTTTCATTCAATGGTAGTGGTACGGTTCCTAGCTCAGCACGTTCTTCGACATGTTTACGATAAGCTTCTAACACAATAATCGTCCTCGTCAGTTGGGGATTTAGTACATGACGTGGGTAGTCAACATGACAGCCTGCGACCATGCACCATATGGAATAATAAGTCGTGCAATCATAGCTTAAAATGCTCTAAATGTTAATGGCTGAGCTTTGAAAAGGCGCATAATGGGGCCATATTGGACATTTAGTAGAAAAATAGTAGTATCAAAAATATGATTGACTGCCTTTCTAAAATTGATATTTGAGGTTCAATTTTGGACAGATAGTTTTTATAACCGATTGCTTGATTTATACCAAAGTGAATACCATATGATAGGTATCGTTTTTTATAACATAATGCTTTGATAAAAATATGATTTTGGTAAAATAGCGCGGCCATAACAATTTTATTAGCCGCAAGGATGCCATATGAACGATAATAGGGAAACCGATCAAGATACGAGTATAAGCATTACTGCTCATTACAAAAATGGTTTAAAGGTTCGTACCGAGGTGATGGGTGAAGATCATGTAAAGCGGTCATTAGAGACTGCTACTGGTTTTACTCAGCCTTTACAAGATTGGATCATTGAACATGCTTGGGGTAGTACGTGGCAAGATGATTCGGTATTACCGCGCAAATATCGCTCATTAATCACGATTGCCTTTTTGATTGCGCAAAAAAGTCCAAATGAATTAAAAGGACACATCGAAGGCGCGATTAATAATGGTGCAAGTGTCGCTGAGATTCGAGAAATCCTAATGCATAGCTTGCCATACTGCGGTGCACCTACTACTCAAGAAGCGTTTCGCGCTGCCATAGAAGCACTGAATGAGTTGAATATCGATATTGATATTTAAAACTATGCTTAACAATAGCGCTCTAGTACTCTTAGTCGCATAATGGTTCTTATAGCCAATAACTTTAATGACCAGTAGTTTTGAAAATATAGTTGTTTCGAAAATACAGTAGTTTGAAATATAGAATAATCTTAATCGCATTGATTAAAAATCAGTCTTTAAATTTCTGTTATAATGGCCCAACTCAGAAACCATGCTAATAATTCCATAAACCCTTATTCTATAAAGGGTTAAGAGATAAACTTATTATGACAACTGCCGTACAAACCCATGTCCCTGCCGCCAAGGCCAAACCCAAAAAGGCGATCCAAGGCGAAAAATTGCGTGGCTATGATAAAGTTGCGCGTATCCCAATTAAAGTAATCCCAACGGTTGAGGCAAAGAAGAAGCCTGACTGGATCCGAGTAAAAATGTCGTCGCCTGCTGAAGTGGCGCGCATCAAAGCCACTCTTCGTGAGCAGAAGCTTTATACCGTTTGTGAAGAAGCGGCCTGCCCTAACTTGCCGCAGTGTTTTGCCGACGGTACGGCAACCTTTATGATCATGGGTGATATCTGTACGCGTCGCTGTCCATTCTGTGATGTCGGTCATGGTCGCCCTAATGAGCTAGATAAGGATGAGCCACGTCATACTGCCGAAACCATTCAAGGTCTACAGCTTAAATATGCCGTCATTACCTCTGTCGATCGTGACGATCTAAAAGATGGTGGTGCAGGACATTTTGTAGAAGTATTAAACGAATCAAGAGCGCTTAGCCCCAACTGTTTGATTGAAATCCTAGTGCCAGATTTCCGTGGCCGCATGGATATCGCTCTAGACTTATTGACAGAGACCGCACCAGATGTGTTTAACCACAATATCGAAACGGTACCACGTCTATACAAAGCTTTCCGTCCAGGTTCTGACTATCAGCATTCGCTTGACTTGCTCAAGATTTATAAAGAGCGTCGTCCTGATATCGCAACCAAATGCGGCTTTATGGTGGGTCTTGGTGAGACTGAAGAAGAAATTTATGCGTTGCTTGACGATTTAAAAGCGCATGATGTCGATATGATTACGATTGGTCAATACTTACAACCAAGCAAAAACCATGCACCAGTCGATCGTTACGTTCATCCAGATGAATTTCAACGTTATATGGACTACGGCAAAAAGATTGGTTTCTTTAGCATTTGGGCAGGCCCGATGGTACGCTCAAGTTATTTCGCTGATCGTCAATACTATGGTGAAGATTGCCCAGCCCCTATTCGCAGCAAAAAAGCGTTAGAAGCTGAAGGCAAACTTGGCTGTTAATCATGCTTTAGTGATTTATACCAAACTATAGACAAACGAAAAAAGGGTGAATAGCAGATATCTGCTATTCACCCTTTTTTATGATTTGATCAACAGTTTCTATCTTAAAATATCAGTAACTAAAGTCTAAATACTTCAAATTTATACCATTACCAAAATTTTGAGTAGCAAGGAAAACGAGTGCAAGTACTACGTATTGTAGACTAAACGAGTTTGACACAGCTAATCACAGTTTTGGAATTGGTACTGCATATTCAAAATCAAACACTCACCGTTGGTGTAGGTGCTTTACTTGTCTTCATATTCCATGCTGCAATACCAAGAACGATAACACCACCTGCAATGCCTGTGGTAATTTCAGGATAAATCAGTAATAGAGCACCAATGGCTAAGATAACACGAGTCACCGGATTCATGTCTCCTTTAAAGTATCCTTCCAATGCTGAGCTTAAAGCGATGACACCCATGACCGACGTCACAACAACCGTAATGATATCTACAATCGGTGGTAGCGGGAAATCCTTGGCCGTTACCGCTAGACCTGTCGGATCTATCAACAACATCGTTGGGTTATAGATAAACATGAAGGGCACAATAAATCCTGCCAGCGCCAGTTTGAGCGATAAGAACCCAGTTTTCATCGGATCACCACCCGAGATGCCAGCACCAGCAAAGGCTGCCAAACACACAGGCGGTGTAATATTAGCAAAGATACCGAAGTAAAATACAAACATGTGCGCTGATAAGATCGGAATATCAAAACCAGCCAAGGCTGGAGCAGCCATTGTCGCGGTGATAATATAAGCAGGAATAGACGGTAGCCCCATCCCCAAGACCATAGATGCTAGCATCGTTAAAATAAGCGTGAAGAACAGCGATCCTGCACCAAGCGTGACGATAGAAGATGTCATCACTGTACCAAAGCTGGTCAGACTCACAACCCCAATAATAATACCAACGACCGCACAAGCAGCCATTACCGCGAGCGACTGGCGCGCACCATCTTCTAGTGCGCCCAAAATGTCTGCAAAGCTCATACGAGTCTCAGCACGTAGCATACTTACCAAAATAGTAAACCCAATGGTATAAGCTGCGGCATAGCCGACAGGTACGTTTCTGATTAATAAGAAAATCAAAAAGACAATCGGTAATAGCATATGACCGCGTGCTTTTAACACTTCTTTTACCGCAGGCAAGCTCTCTTTTGCAATGCCTTTTAAATCGCGACGCCCCGCCCGAAAATGCACCTGTGCAATTACGCCCAAATAATACAATATAGCTGGTAATAATGCTGCCAACGCAATTGTGCTATAAGGCAGGCCTGTAGTCTCTGCCATAATGAATGCACTGGCACCCATAATTGGTGGCAATATCTGCCCGCCGACAGACGCACTCGCCTCAACCGCGCCAGCAAAATCTTTGTGATAACCAACTTTTTTCATCAAAGGGATGGTAAAAGCGCCTGTACTCACCACGTTCGACAGCGCCGACCCATTAATACTTCCCATAAAGCCACTGGAAATAACTGCGACTTTTGCAGGACCGCCTTTTTTATGGCCAGCAATAGCCAATGCTAAATCATTGAAGAGCTGTCCCATCCCTGATCGTGCTAAGAAGGCACCAAAGAGGATGAATAAGAAGATAAAAGTAACCGATGCGCCGATCGCAACAGAATACAAGCCTTCAGTTTTTAGAAATAATTGACCAAAAATATCGCCCATGTCATAAGGGCGAGTCAGTAGTCTGTCTGGCATAAAATTCAAATGACTTACAAACGGATACGCCAAAAATATAGCAGCCAATATCGGTAAAATCCAACCTGTGATACGGCGACTTCCCTCCAATACGCAGATGACGGTAATCAAAGAAAATATGACATCTGTCATATTCGCCATGCCCCCACGTGAGGTGACAATGTCTTGATACTCATAGATCAAATAAGCCATCCCCGATAAGGAAAGAGCGAACCAAATCCAGTCATACCAAGCCACTCGTTTGCGGCTGCTTTTTTTACTGGCTGGGAAAATTAAGAAGATAAGCGCAAAACCGACGCCCACATGCACAGATCGCTGTAATAATGCGGGCATCGGGTTAAAGGTAATATACAAATGAAAAAGTGAATAAAGTATACAAATACCAGCGATGAAATACTTTACTGGTCCTTGAGTGATATGACGCGTGATTGACTCTCGATCGTATTTTTCTAATATGGCTTTATTGTGGGCTTGCACCTCAAGTTCAGCGTCGACATTAGTCTTAGAGTCGGTGTTGGAATGTATGGGCAAATCATTATTGTGATCCGTCACTTGGGAGTTCATGACACAAGTCCTTTTCAAGTCTATCAATTAAACCATACGTCTTAGGCATGATCACCACTTCAGAATAGTCTGGCACCCATTGATGAATCAAAAAACGATGGCCACCGTAATTAATCTCACCTTTGGTCAGTCTAGATACTACCCAATTGAGGTTAGGCAGCTTTTCATCGATTTGATAACCCAGATAGCCAGGTTTTTGTACGGGAGCGAGTTTTTCGGTAGAGGGCGTGCCTGCCCCGAAAGCCTCAAAATAAGTGGTGGTCAGTAGCAACTCATCGTCCATGCGTTGGTATTGCTCTTCCCACCATTGCTTTTCTACAGAATGTATCCAGCGCAGCTCAAAATCAGGGTCGGTAAAATAACAAACCTTGTCGTCATCACCCTCTAGTCCTGCGACTCGTACTTCAACAACAGATTGTTGAGCGAAGCCCATCCATAGAGTAAAAAACATCAGTGCCGCAATGCCTGCTGCGCCACTGACTAACCATAATAATTTATTTGGCTGCTTGTTCGTCATAGTACTTTTTCGCGCCAGGATGAATTGGAGCGACCATACCTTCACTAGCCGTTTCTAGACTGATATCGTTGGCGGCTTGGTGCGCTGTTTTTAGACCATCCAAATTATCAAATAATGCTTTGGTCAACTTATAGCCATCTGCTTCTGACAGATCAGAGCTAACCAATAAGGCATTCATAATGGCGGCGGTTGGAATCGCAGCGTCATTGCCATAAGTACCAGCAGGAATCTCAAAGGTTTTAAAGTAAGGTTTTGACTGAATGATTTCTTTGAGTTTGTTTTGATCGATAGTAACCAATTGCAAGTCTAAGCCCTGCTCTAATTCCATCAACGATGAGTTTGGAAGACCACTACTAAAGAACGCTGCTTCAATTTTACCTGCTTTCATGCCATCGGCTGCTTCAGAGAAGCCAAGATAATCAACTGTCACATCATCATAAGTAATCCCAAACCCTTCTAATAACGTTCGCGCATTTACTTCTGTTCCAGAGCCTTGATCCCCTACTGCAATGCGCTTGCCTTTTAGGTCTTCAATATTTTTAATACCCGATTTTTTGGTGGTGACGATTTGCACCACGTTAGGATACAAGACAGCCAGCTGTTGAATATTGGTGATTGGCTTATCAAAGTTGTTTTTGCCTTCGACCGCGTCTGTAACCACGTCGCTGAGCGCCAGCACCATATCAACTTTACCTTGAGTCAATAGATTGACGTTTTCAACTGAGGCACCGGTGGTCTGCGTTTTTGAGTTGACTCCAAAAGTCTTTACATAGACTTCTGATAATGAAGTACCGATGATGTTGTAAGGGCCTGATGCACCGCCTGTCGCGATGGTAAGAAACTTAGTATCAAGCTTATTTTCGTCCGTAGCACTACTATCTGCCGCTGCGCTTTCACTGTTCTCTGAGCTTGGAGATGAGCACGCTGTCAGACCTAAAATGGCACTTAGCATTGCTGATAAAAGTAATGGGGATTTTAGAGAATTGAGCATTGAATTCATCCTTGAAAATAATCAGTTTAATAAATCTAATTGCATTGCTACTGCAATTAACGCATTACAGAGCTGTAATAGTATAGTAATCCTTCTGATAAATAAACCGTGTGCCCTATGCTCAGCTACTCTCAATCATTGCTATTGATGTCGCTAAAACAAAGACACGTAACAAATCTATCCAAATATTCTATACAGCACTCTATGAATATTTCGTTCTGCTAAGCGAAACAAAGTTTCATTTGTTAAACTATTTAAGCAAAATTAAGAAACATTGTAAACCTTTATCATTGTTTCAAGAGAGATGAGACCCTATTTAAAAAGTATTTAGTAAGTTTGATCAATATAAGCTCAGAGCTTAATTCTGATCGCCAATCCGTCAACTTATCAACACAGTGAGACTATTAGATTTTGTGATCTACCAATCTGGTAGTATAAGTATGAGTTTTGAATGCATGAAATAAAAGCAGCCGAAGTAATAAAAAAGGTTAAAAATGTCAGATGATTATCAGTGTTACGTACAATCATTGAAGATGCGACGTATAATAGGCCGATATTTTTGACACACTTTTTTAAGATTACTCTCTATGTGATTGAATAAAATCCAAAACCGTTTGATTAAAATTAAAAAACAGTAACATCATTTAAGGAGCTCGATATGATTAGCCACCCTGATACAAGTAACGATCACATTCTTTCCTCTGACAACATCCACTACTTACATCACAGTTTTTTTGAACCAAGCAATCAAGACATGGCGATAAAGGCCACGTTGTTGATTGTACATGGCATGGCAGAACACAGTGGTCGCTATACAGATTTTGCACAGTTTTTGGCAAATAACGGTATCGCTGTAGCAACTTACGATCAGCTTGGTCATGGTCAGACCGTTAAAACAGAAGAAGACTTAGGTTTTTTTGGTGAAGAACACCCAGTACAGTCGTTGTTAAAAGACGTCGTTGTTATGGCAGATAGCCTAAAGTCTCGCCACCCTAACGTACCGCATTTTGTGATGGGTCATTCTATGGGCTCGTTCATTGTACGCAACGTACTCAAGCATCATGCACACAATTTTTCGGGTGCCATTCTGATGGGAACAGCTGATACCAACCCATTGACCAAAGTATTGCTGCCTATTAATCGATTACTGGCACGAGTCGCTCCTAGACAACCAAATAAAGTATTGGGGACAGTCATGAACAAGGTGCTGAACTTCAGACTCGATAATCACACGTCTTCCTCGCCATTTGCTTGGTTGAGCGAGAACCCAGCCAATGTTGCCGCTTATGAAGCCGATCCAATGAGCGGTTTTGATTTTACTAATAATGGCTTTATGACGTTGTTTTCACTCATGGAGACAGGTTTAAACAAACGCTGGTCTACCACGATTGCCAAAAACTTCCCAATGCTATTTATTAGTGGTGAAGAAGATCCAATCGGTGATATGGGTAAAGGCATTCGTAAAATTGTCACGCGCTTAAACAAGCAAAATTTTAGCACCGTAGATATTCAGCTCTATGCCAACATGCGTCATGAGCCATTGCATGAAACAGACAATCAGAGTGTCTATGAGGATATTTTGGAGTGGTTAGAGAGCAATATTCCTAATCGCTAAACCAGATGTGCAAGTTTACGCTCAACGCGTTTGCTAAAAGTCGCTAAATTAGAGACAATATGGCAAGCAAATTTTCGTCTGAGTCACAAGCTTCATTTCATTATAATAGTTACTTAATAATAGTCACTTGTACTACTTTTTCATCAACATTAGGAACCTATATGTCACTACAACAAACCATCGAACAAGCTTTTGAAAATCGCAACGAATACAGCCCAAGCACCATGCCACAAGACGTTCGTGAAGCGGTCGAGCAAGTACTTGAGCAATTAGATAACGGTACATTACGCGTTGCAGAAAAAAAGGATGGCGAATGGGTCGTAAACCAGTGGGCGAAAAAGGCCGTTTTACTATCTTTCCGTCTCAATGACAACTATGTTCAAGCCGCTGGCGAACATGTACAGTTTTATGACAAAGTACCGACTAAGTTTGCAGATTGGACCGAAGCTCAGTTTAAAGAAGCTGGCGTACGTGTTGTACCACCAGCCGTTGCACGCAAAGGCTCATATATTGCAGCTGGTGCTGTACTTATGCCATCGTATGTCAATATTGGCGCTTACGTCGATCAAGGCGCTATGGTAGACACTTGGGCAACTGTGGGTTCATGTGCTCAAATCGGTAAAAATGTTCATTTATCAGGTGGCGTTGGTATCGGTGGTGTATTAGAGCCATTACAAGCCAATCCGACTATTATCGAAGACAACTGCTTTATCGGTGCTCGCTCTGAAATCGTTGAAGGCGTGATCGTAGAAGAAGGCGCTGTCATCTCTATGGGTGTGTATATCGGTCAATCTACGCGTATTTATGATCGTGAAACTGGCGAAATTCATCGTGGTCGTGTACCAGCTGGTTCTGTTGTCGTACCAGGTAGCTTGCCATCAGAAGATGGCACACACAGCTTATATGCTGCGATTATCGTGAAAAAAGTTGATGCACAAACGCGTGCAAAAACCGCTGTAAATGAGTTATTGCGTTTAGACTAATCTTAATAACCGATTCATTTCATAATAATTTTTGTCAAAGGTGCTTAGAGCTTTCTAAGCACCTTTATACTGTCAGTGACCCAGTGAAAAATACCGTTTTATATAAGAGAAACATTCTCTTAATAAGGCATGCTAATCCAAACTGTTTGATGTATCACAATACCAATTAAGACATTTGTGAATTCTCTATTCAAAATATGTTACTCTTCGCAAACAACGGTTTACTGCTCAATATCAGCGTATAATACCAGCGACAAAAGTGATGACTCTAACCTCATTTTTTCATCCTTAATTTTTAATTCTTACTCCTATACTGTGCCTCTCTATGTCAATCTTACGTAATGCCACCATCCCTGTCACAGATCCTGAAGCGGGTCTACGTTTGACAGAAATATTTTACTCCTTACAAGGTGAAGCGCTGACCTCAGGCTTACCAACGATATTTGTGCGCCTGACTGGCTGTCCATTACGCTGTGTCTATTGTGATACCGAATACGCCTTTACTGGCGGTGAACGTCAATCATTGGATACAATTATATCGATGATAAAAAGCCATCCATGTAAACGCATCTGCTTGACTGGCGGTGAACCTCTCGCTCAACCAAACGCGATTGAGTTGATGAAGCGTTTGCTGAGCGAAGACTATGAGATATCGCTTGAAACGGCCGGCGCTCTGACAGTAGAAAATGTTCCACCCGCTGTCAGTAAAGTGATGGATCTCAAAACGCCAAGCTCAGGTGAAGTTGATAAAAACTTATGGTCAAATCTCGACTATTTGACTCAGCATGATCAAATCAAATTCGTCATTATGAACCGCGAAGACTATGAGTGGGCAAAAGCAAAACTGGCTGAACATAAACTCAATGAACGGGTTGGTACGGTTTGGTTTTCGCCCATGTTCAATGTTGGAGAGGATGTTGATGAGGACATCGGTCCTGATGTACCCGTATTGGCACGCGAACTAGCAGAATGGATATTGGTTGACGCTCTGCCCGTACGCTTTCAGTTGCAACTACACAAAATCATTTGGGCAGACGCCAAGGGCAAATAAATAATTTATATAAACGATCTTAGTACATAGTACGTCAAGGATGAAGGTATCGGCATGGTCAAACTAATTTTATTGGGCTTATTAGCGGGCGCATTTTTTAGCTCGACATTTATTTTAAACGAGCTAATGAGCGCGGCTGGTGGGAATTGGTTTTGGTCAGCCAGTATGCGCTATGTGTTTATGTTGCTGATTGTCACTGCCATCATTGCTATGCAGCACGGCGCTGACCGTATCAAAGAACTCATGACTATTTTTTGTCAGCACTGGGTATTTTGGTGTATTACGGGCAGTATTGGCTTTGGGGTATTTTATACAGGTATTTGCTATGCAGCCGATCATGTTGCAGGGTGGGTCGTTGCCGCTACCTTTATGTTTACTGTCGTAACGAGTTTGCTAGTATTAGTAGCATTTGGACAGCGCTTTGATAAAAAGTTCATTGCGTATGCGCTACTGGTATTCGTTGGTGTGGCCATGGTCAATGTTAGTGAAGGCATGCATGCTGCTTCTGCTTTAGATGCGAATGCCGCATCTATGAAAGATATGCTTCTTTATGGTGCCTTACCGGCGCTGATTGCCGCCTTTAGTTACCCTATTGGTAATCAGCTGGTTTGGCAGGTGTCTTATAACAATCGTAAGCAGCGTGCTGACTTATTATCGAGCCAAGACGGTCATACTTCACAAAATGACATGCATGAGGACACAAACGCTTTGATTACAGAAGCGCCTGTCTTATCAATGGATACGAATTATACGGCAGACGATAGTTTAAACGTCAATCATACCAGCCCGCCCGCTTCTGCTTCATTTTTGCAAACCCTTATTGCCCGCATACCTGCTATCGAAACCAACTTACTACAGAATGCTTTTAACAAAGTATGGCTAATGACACTCGGAAGTTTGCCATTTTGGCTACTCTTAGGTCTTATCATTCGTCCTGATATGCCAGACACTTCGCAGTTATTCAATACGTTGCTTGTCGCTTTGTTAGCAGGTGTTGGCGCTACTAGTATCTTCTTGTATGCACGTGAAAAAGCAGAAACGTCTAGTGAGGTAGCTGGCGTGGATGCGACACAAGCCAGTGAAGTCATATTTGCTTTGATTGGCGGGATGTTGTTGCTGAATAATTCTATACCACCAGCAATGGGTTTACTGGGTATTGGATTGATTATCGTTGGACTAATCCTGTTTGCCAAAGATGGTTAATGGCCATCTAATACAAAACATTTTTAAAATTTTGGTTTAAATTCGGCTTAAGGCAACTGTTCTTAAGCTATTTTTATGGTCACTACTTGGTACTACAACCATGGGCAATGCTTTAATTTTTCCAGATATTTTATTATATTTACTAGATATGGTTGGTGTGATCGCTTGCGCCATCGCAGGGACATTGCTGGCACAGCATAAAGGCTTAGACATTTCTGGCTGTGTATTGGTATCAATGGTCAATGCCATTGGCGGCGGTACGCTACGTGATATGGCGCTGGACCGTCACCCCTTATTTTGGATGACAGATCTCAATTATGTGATTGTAATTACCGCGACCTCTCTTATTTTACAAATGTTCTTTCATCTGTATCATAAGATTGATAACGCGCTTAAGCTTTTTGATGCGATTGGGCTGGCTGCCTTCAGTGTGATTGGTTTTAAGATCGCCTTGACGCAGGATATGGCTCCTCTCATTGCTATTATGATGGGTGTTTGGACAGCCATTATTGGTGGATTACTACGTGATATCATCTGTAACGAGATTCCACTCGTGCTACAGCGTGAAATCTACATTACTGCCAGTATTGCTGGTTCTGTGACGTATTTACTTTTACAACGTTTAGGTATCGACTCTGGTATCAATGAATTTATTATGCTGTTTGTTATCTTTGCTATACGTATGTTGGCACTGAAGTTCGATTGGCATTTACCGTCTATTCGCCTCGTTGCCTAGGTACTTAGTGCTTAGTATAAATCTTTAATGTGAGTGATTTGATGCAAATATAGTAGTATTGGCACCTTAGTTTTGGTTTAGCATATCCAGTATCGATTGATTATCCTCTAAATTTAATGAGACTTGTTTATGCTGGCTATCGCATTGAATCCTGCAACGCTAATCACCACTTTTGATCCCGGTTCTTTGATATATCTCTTTGACATGATAGGCATTGTGGCTTGTAGCATTTCAGGCACAATATTGGCCAAGCATAAGAAATTCGATGTATTTGGCTGTCTACTTGTCTCCATTGTGACTGCTATCGGTGGTGGGACTGTCCGCGATGTCATTTTAAACCGTCATCCATTATTTTGGATGGTAGACATGAGTTATCTGACGGTCATCACTATTTCTTCATTGGTTATGCAAATATTTTTTCATCCCAATTCCAAACGTGTCAATAAATTCCTTAGATTATCAGATACCATCGGGTTATCTGCTTTTACACTCATTGGTATCAAGGTCGCTGACAGCATGGGAACAAATGTGCCTGTCGCCTTGCTGCTGGGTGTGATTACTATCATCGTGGGTGGCATCATTCGTGACATGATCTGTAATGAGATTCCACTCGTGCTTCAGCAAGAGATTTATATCACTGCAGCATTAACTGGCGGTATTCTCTACTTTGCCCTGCATAATCTTGGTGTAAGAGATTGGGTCACAGATATCGCCACAATGAGTACGATTTTTACTTTACGTATGCTGGCGATACGCTATGACTGGCAGTTTCCAACACTTGAATGGAAATATTAAAATACTTTACCTCTCAGACAATTAGTCTCTTAAGTCGTTTTTACTACTGCCAAGTCTTTGACCATCAATTGTAAGCTTTGTTTGCCGTTCCATTCATTGATGTCCAATTGAAACAACAAATGGACACGTTCGGTACGATAATCCCAAATGCTACTATCAAAATTAAAATAGATAGCTTCAATCGGATACTGTACATCAGGATATCGCAGTGATAATTTAAGATGCTTATCTTTTAATATCTTAAAACTCAATACCTCAAAAACGCCGTCAAATATTGGTGGCGCAAAACCATGACCCCAAATACTGGCATCGGCCAAATGCTCAGCAAACCATAGGCTAAAATCAGTTGCCTGCAACGGCCCATCACTGAATTTCTGTTCTGCAAAAATCTCATCATCTATCTGCGCCATAACATCATTAAAAGCTGTCTCAAATGCTTCGAAGTTACGACGTTTAAGCGTCAATCCTGCGGCCATTGCATGTCCACCGAAGTGACTGATAAGATCAGGATGACGCTCAGCGACCTGCTCAATCGCATCACGAATATGTACACCAGCGATAGAACGTGCTGAGCCTTTGATGGCATCATCTTCGCCCGTCCGCTGCGTATCCGCTGGAGCAAAGACAATACTAGGCAAATAATGACTTTCTTTTAATCGTCCAGCCACGATACCAATCACGCCTTGATGCCAGTCGTCCTGATATAAAACAATACTGCGCTTGTGATTGTTGATAGTTTCTGTTTTAGGCTCAGGCTGCACAATCACGTCATCGACTTCGTTACTTTCTACAGCAGCGTCATTACTATCAGTTTCAGTTAATGCCTGCACAATACTATCTGCTTGTGCTCGCATCTCCCCTTCTACCTGACGACGAGTACGATTTAACTCCTCAAGCTCTTGCGCCAAACGCTGCGCAGTACGCCAGTCTTCGGTTAATAAGCATTCGATACCGATACGCATATTATCCATACGTCCAGCAGCATTGATACGCGGACCTAAGACAAAACCGAAGTCTTGTGCCTGTAATTTCTTAGGGTCGCGACCTGCTTGTTCTAATAGAGCTAAGATACCTAAGCAACAGCGACCTTGGCGAATAGCAGCCAGACCGTGATGTACTAAGATGCGATTATTTTTATCGAGCACGCCAACATCGGCGATCGTGCCGAGCGCCACTAAGTCTAGATATTGGCTAACTTGCACAGTAGATTTACCCTCTGCACGGCGTAACTTGGCCAGACGTCCAAGTACATAAAAAGCCACGCCCACCCCTACCAGTGCTTTACTAGCAAAACCACAACCAAGCTGATTTGGATTGACCACAGCTTGGGCTGGCGGTGTTTCTTTAGTAGTCAGATGATGATCAGTAATAATAACGGTGATGCCATCCGCTTGTGCGCGCGCTACACCTTCATGGCTGGAGATACCGTTATCTACCGTCACTATCATATCTGGCTGATAAGTCTTGATACCCAGCTCAACAATTTCTGGCGTTAGACCATAGCCATACTTGAAACGATCGGGCACTAAAAAATCAACCACAGCACCCATTTTGGTGAGTGCGCGCATCATAAGCGCGGTACTGGTTGCGCCGTCACAATCAAAGTCGCCAACGATTAAGATGCGTTGACCTTCATCAATTGCTTCATCTAATAAGCGGACTGCTTCTATAACACCGTGCAACTTCTCAGCAGGTAACAATCCAGATAGTCCAGTATCAAGTTCTAAAGGATCGGTGATACCGCGACCTGCATATAGACGAGCAAGCGTTGATGATTGAGCAGCAAGAGGTTGCAATGCGAGCGGTAACTCGTCGATGCGAGTATGGGTATAACGAGGGGTTAAATTTAGCATTTGCCTATTCTACTGGCTTTAGCAGAGGCTCACAATCACAATTTTTGTCATACTTGTTTATTTTTTTACCTCAAAATACGAAGATAAGAGCTATGATAAAGCGCTTATTTCGGTGAATATGTCAAAGAACTCATTATTACCCTACTTAAAAATCTAACTATTTACAAAAACGGTGCATAGTTGCTGTATTTTTCTGCATTTTGCTACAAAGCAATGATTGTATACGGCTTATAAATCCATAGAATGGTAGCCATCTGCACAACTTGTTATTTATTTTTTAATTTTATATTTATAAGGATATCCTATGAAAACTACACCACTTGCTGAAAAACTACCAGATACTATTGACCCAAACTTAGATCTTGAACAAGTAAAAAAAGAATGTCAGAAGCTGGTAAAAAAGCGCGCTAAGATATCTGCCGGTGTAGCTATCGTCCCTGTTCCGTTTTTTGACGTTGCAGTTGATGCTGGTATGCTTACGCAGTTGGTGCCTGAAATCAGTGAGCGTTTTGGTTTGATTGAAGGCCGCCAATCAGCAATCGATTTGCAATCTAGAGCTGTACATTGGAGTGCATTAAAAGACCGCACGGTAGATTTTGCTGGACTTATGGCAACTCGCGGTATTGTTAAGAAAACCATCCAAGGCTTTGGTGGTCGTATCGCAGCCAAGCAAGTTACCAAATTTGTTCCTCTTGGTGGACAGTTAGTTGCAGCAACAATGGGTTATACTATCTTCAAGAAAATCGCAAACGATCATATCAATGAGTGCTATAAACTGGCCAAAGACATTCAACAAAAACAACACAGTAAGAATGTCTAAAATATAGCGTTTGTTTGAATAAAACTTAACCAGCTAAGATGTGTTGTCTTAGCTGGTTTTTTAGATTCTGATCAATAATCATGTCAGGTGTTAAACGCAAATTTACAGACAGTAAGATCTCTTATCTTATAAGTTTCGAATAACCATTTTAAAAATATGCAATAATTATAAGCTAAGCCCAGCTGTTTATAGTTAGATATACGTATTTTCGCTGTCATATCAATCAAAACTTTAGAGGATTTATCCATGAAAAAACGCTTTGCTTCAACCATTTTGCTTGCTACCTTCGCTTTAGCTGGATGTGCGACGACAGATGGCACCAATAACAGTGCAGGCAATGCTATCGGTACAGCAAACGACATTGGTATGAACATTTTTAAATCAGCAATTGATAATCAATGCCGTAGCCAAATTGAAAAACAAAGCGCTTGGCGTATTGCCAGCGTTGCTATGACTGATACGCAACAGGAAGCAGTGAAAAGCAATGTTTGTGGCTGCGTGAGCGAACAGGCACCGCAGCAAGTCACACTGGTTGAACTCGGCAACGCTGCCATAGATTCACAATATCGCACACAACTGGTGGCAAAAGTCGTCGCAAAATCTCTACAAAGCTGTTATGCAAGTTTCACCAAATAAGCGTATCGAATAAATACATAAGTCCATAAAAAGGAGCCTAATATAGGGGCTCCTTTTTATTTCCAAGTCTGTTATACAGACAACATTTTATATTTAAAATAAACGAGCTTATATTGAAAGTCTTAAATGTTAGAAGGCTTAGACGGCAGAGATGCAGGGGAAGGCAGTACTTTATTGCGACGGAAGTATTTAGAAGAACCCTCAATCACTTTGTCTACTTCTTTTATTAAATCTGCAATCACATCATCATAAACACCGTGATATAGTTCGGTTTCAAAGGCAGTAAACGGGTGCTTACGTGATGCTGAACCTACCTCAGTAATCCCATGTTTGGTATAAAAAATATCCACTCGACCATCGCTGTTGAGGACACAATTTAACAAACCATCTGACAATTCCATCTGTATACGCTCAGGCATAAAAATATAATCATCTACATCAATGAGCTTCTTTTCTACTTCTCTTTTAAAAAATGATTTGATATCAAACATAGAGCTTTCCTTCACTTAAAATTTATAGAATACGTGAGCACGCCTGACTTTGTTATCGTCGTCCAGCATTTATCCATCTGCTTTTTAGGTCATGCCTTATCTACACATCATATAAGATATATGAATATATTTTAAGGTGCGGTATGTAAAACTGCGTTTGATGTTAGTAAAAATAAAATATTCATATTACCAGTATTTAGACTTACCAAAATCTGGCTTAAATACATCTCGCTTAAGTACAATGATAGCTCTTTCATTGTTTGATTGATAAAAAAGTGAGCCACAGACTATGCAACTCACTTTTAAAACTTAATAGTACTCAAACCAAACTAAGCCGTTAAATCAAATGCGCTTTAAGCTCAAGCACTCTATCACGAGTTTTTGCCGCTTCCTCAAACTTCAAGTCACGAGACATTTGCTGCATTTGCTTCTCTAAACGTTTAATCTCTTTGGCAAGCAAATCTGGGCTACGTAAAATACTGATATCCACATCAGGTAAATTACTCTTAACCGGAATGGCCTGATTATCATTGGCATCCAAGCTCTCGCCCGTATCAATCTTATCCGTAATACTACGGCGTGCGCCTTTTGGCGTGATGTTATGCTCAAGGTTGAAAGCAATCTGCTTATCACGGCGACGATCGGTTTCGTCTATGGCCTTTTGCATACTTGGAGTAATGCGATCGGCGTACAAAATGGCTTTACCATTCAAGTGACGCGCTGCACGACCAATCGTCTGAATAAGTGAGCGCTCAGAGCGCAAAAAGCCTTCTTTATCAGCATCAAATATAGCAACCAGTGACACTTCAGGCATATCCAAACCTTCACGTAAAAGGTTGATACCAACCAAGACATCGTGCACACCAGTACGTAGCTCGTGGATAATCTGCATACGCTCAACCGTATCAATGTCCGAATGCAAATAAGCCACTTTGACATCATATTCTTTAAGATAACTGGTCAAATCCTCTGACATACGCTTGGTGAGTGTCGTAATCAATACACGCTCATCTTTTTCGCGGCGCTTGGTAATCTCTGACAGTACATCATCCACTTGCGTCAAAACAGGACGAATTTCAATCTCAGGGTCAATCAAACCGGTTGGACGTACTACCTGCTCGACCACCTGTTCGCTATGTTCTAGCTCATACAATGCTGGTGTCGCACTCACATAGATGGTTTTGGGCTTGATACGCTCCCACTCTTCAAACTTCATCGGGCGGTTGTTCATCGCACTTGGCAAACGAAAGCCATAATTGACCAAGTTCTCTTTACGCGATCTATCCCCTTTATACATCGCACCAATCTGTGAGACAGTGACATGCGATTCATCAAGGAACAATAAGGCATCTTCGGGAATATAGTCAAACAAGGTGGGCGGCGCTTCTCCTGATGGACGACCAGAGAGGTGCTGCGAGTAGTTTTCGATACCGTTACAGTAACCAAGCTGCTGAATCATCTCAAGATCATATTGTGTACGTTCTTTGAGACGCTGCGCTTCAATCAGTTTATTGTTATCACGGAAATATTCTAATCGTGGCTCTAATTCCTCACGAATTGTATGGCTAGCAGCTTCTAGTTTATTGCGCGGCGTCACATAATGTGATTTGGGATAAATCGTAATACGCGGTACACTGCGTACCGTCTTGCCTGTTAAAGGATCAAACCAAGTGATTTTCTCGACTTCATTGTCAAATAAATGCACACGCACCGCCAGCTGCTCCGACTCAGCCGGATAGATATCAAGCAGCTCACCGCGCAAACGATACGTACCACGACCAAAATCCAGCTCGTTACGTGTATATTGCATCTCAACCAGACGCTTAATCGTCGCGGTACGATCTATCTGATCGCCAACCACAACGTGCAATAGCATTTTTAAATAGCTCTCTGGATCACCCAAACCATAGATACACGACACCGAAGCCACAATAATCGCATCACGACGCTCTAACAACGCACGCGTGGCAGACAGACGCATCTGATCAATATGATCGTTGATGGCACTGTCTTTTTCGATAAAGGTATCACTGGCCGCAACATACGCTTCAGGTTGATAATAATCATAATAACTGACGAAATACTCAACTGCATTGTTAGGAAAGAACGATTTAAACTCGCCATACAACTGCGCCGCAAGGGTTTTGTTGTGTGCCATGATAATGGTTGGACGCTGACATTCAGAGATGACCTTGGCCATCGTATAGGTTTTACCAGAGCCAGTCACACCAAGCAGCAACTGCTCATCCATGCCAGAATTGATACCATTCACAAGCTTCTCAATCGCTTGTGGCTGATCGCCTGCTGGCTCAAAATCTGTCACCATCTCAAAGGCACGACTTGATATTTGCGTCCCTGACGCATTGACACCACTAATTTCAGCTTCGCCTTGTAGCTGAGTGGCCAATTGGTTTAACTGACGCGATGAGCGCGGTTCAGGCATTCTCATAATAGCTTTCTTCTTATTAAAGTTTATAACAATATGGGGTCTGAGAAGCGGTTTTTAAAGGCTTTGTAGAGGATAGTCATGAGTCTTATCTTATAAGCGTACGCTTATTTCCCCACTCAAAGTATAAGTGTATAAAGATACTATTTATTGAGAAATAAACCTTTCACCGTTGTAAAAAACGCACATAGCATGGGCTAAATTTACAAAGAATTTCACGATTAACAAACCCATTACACGACCACCTAACAAAGCATAACGCTTGAGGGTTTTATCTTTTGTAGAAGCTGCTATTATCGACAATGAATTAACAAGCAGTCGTTAAGTACTATATTAATAACAAAATATTAATTAGAAAATTTAAATTTAATAAAACTAAGAGAACGGAGAAAATTATGAGAGAACGTTTCGCAAGTGGAATTTCAGACGATACCGCCAAAAAAATGATTGATCTATTGAATGCAAACTTAGCCAATGTTATTGATTTAACCTTAGATGGTAAGCAATGTCATTGGAACCTACAGGGCACTGGATTTATCGGTGTGCATCAATTGTTAGACGACACAGCAGATCGTATTCGTGAAGTATCGGACATGATTGCTGAGCGTATTGTTATTCTGGGCGGTCAGCCAAACGGTCTAGCCAGTCGAGTAGCTAAAGATTCTATTTTAGACGATTATCCAACTGATATCACTGAAGTGGATCAGCATGTTCGTGAAATCACTAGCCGCTATAAAAAAGTAGCTGAGACTCTACGTAAAGCTATCGACACTGCAGGCGATGCAGGTGACGAAGATACCGCTGATCTATTAACAGAAGCCAGCCGTATTATCGATAAAGACGCATGGTTCATTGGTGCGAATGCTCCAAAGAAATAATACTTGGTAATGTTGGTTGATGACCAATATAACTAGAAAAGAAAGGGTCGCTTACTATAGCGACCCTTTTTTTATATTGAACTTTTATAATAACTATAGAGTACAGATATAACTTGTTTAACATCACTTCTTCTGGCTACTACTGAGCTATCAATAACCAAAAGCTATTGAGTCACCAGATTTTCTTCTAGAACCAGTACGTCTGCATTGGGCACTGATAGCGTTAAGATCGCCTCTTGAAACAAGGGGTTAGCACGAAACTGGTTTTCTATGTCTTCAAATTTTTGTGCAAGCTCTTTTTCTTTTTGATTACCAGCGATATCTACTGCTGCCACCATAAATATTTTTTTAGGCCCTACCCATTCTAAATGTAGATACGACACACTGTCTATGTCTGGATGAGTAAGTAACTCATTCAAGGCATAATCATGTATTTTTTTAGACACCTTATACCCGACCAAAAAATCTCTATTGCGGCTGATTAAAAAGATAGCCACTGCACCCAATAGTAGTCCGACGATGATAGAGCCTAATGCATCCCAAAATGGCTCACCTGTATAAGCATGCATACCCATTGCTGCTGCTGCAATGACCAAACCTGTCACTGCGGCCAAATCCTCAAAAAACACCCCACGCAATGTTGGGTTTGAAGTACTAACTACGTAACCAATAGCGCTAATATTCATAGCCTGACCATGTTTCTTGCTTTGTAGGTACGCTTGGACAAGCGAAAACCCTTCCAGTAGAAAGGCGACCGCCAATACAATAAATCCGATAGTATAGTTAGTCTCACTCTCCGCTGCGTTCCACTCGGTGATACCCGTATAAATGGAGACGATAGAGCCTGCCATAAATACACCGAAAGCTGCAATCATCGACCAGACATACGACTCCTTACCATAACCCAAGGGATGACTCACATCAGCAGGTTTTACTGCCTTTTTTTCGGCAACAATCAGTAATGTACCATTGCCTGCATCTGCCCAAGAATGCGCAGATTCTGCAATCATAGAAGCAGAACCTGTCATAAATGCGGCTATTGTTTTTGCAATCGCAATAATAACGTTTGCCCCGACGGCAATTAATACAGTAATCAACGAGCTAGAATGTTGCGTGTCTTCATTGTCACTAGAGTGGTTGCTAATTTTATTAGGACCGCGTACACCGCGCGATATTGGTTGAACGGACGCAGAACGGCGTGAATTGTTTTTTGATGATCTTACACTCATAGTAGTCTCAATAAGGTAACCAATGGCTTACCATGGTTTTGTACAATATCTTTATTTTAGTAATGCTTAGAAAAATCCAAGTTGAGGATAACCTATTCCCACATATAGTATCAGTGGTTTTTTAGTGTTGGTGGCTCATGATTAAACTTGTATGAAAAACGATGAGCTAACGCGTTACTTTGAGTGCTCCTCATTATCGTAAGTTAACTCTCCTATCATATTCTCTAAGTCACAGCTTGGACGATGCGAGCTTTCCATACGCAAACTTTTACGCTCCAATGCTGCATCAGCGCGACACTGCTGCATCTTATCTTTAATGATAAGCGGAGGTACAGTCGTAGGCTTACCTTTATCGTCGATCGCAACCATCGTAAAATAGCAGCTATTCGTATGGCGCACCGTACGAGCGCGCACATCTTCCGCTTCGACACGGATACCAATCTCCATTGAGGTATTGCCCACATGATTGACACTGGCAGCAAAAGTCACAAGCTCACCCACATAGATAGGCTCACGGAACATGACTTGGTCAACAGACAATGTCACGACGTAACTACCACTATAACGGCTGGCACACGCATAGGCGACTTGATCAAGCATTTTGAGCAAATCACCACCATGTACGTTTCCAATAAAATTTGCCATATCAGGTGTCATAAGTATTGACATATATAGTTCATGGTTCAATGGCGCTTTTTTAGCAGTCGAGCTGGTATTATATTGCGGCATAACTTTCCTTGCGATTGTCTAAGACTTATTTTATTTCAAACATTACTTGTACTGTAGCAAACAGCTTAGCGCAAATAGGTACCTATCGGCCAAAGGTCTGAACTACATAAACACATATTTTTATAATAATTTCAATTAGCTTAACCAGTGAAAGCGGTAGGCAAGCCAAGCAACGATCGCACTGACCGAACCTGTCAAAAAACCACCCCAGATAAAATCAACCACTGCCGTATCTAATGTAAAACCTTTATACAGTGCCAGATTGGTGAAATCATATGTCCCATAGGCCATAAGACCAATCAATCCACCAAGTAAGAAAATATGACCAATCGAAGCACCTGCCTTGATTTGTGGGTATAAAATCAATATACAAAGTGCCAGTATGTAGAACATATAAAACACGCCAGCGGCGATCATATTTGGTTCATCAGCCAATAAATGACCAATACGTGACTCATAAAAAGCCCCTTTCATGGTCGTCAACCAAACTGCATCAACGCCCAAGAATATGACGACAGCGGCAAGATAGATAAATACATAAGCCATATCAACGTCCTTTTATTTAGAGTATGTTAATCGCTGCTCACAAGGCAACCAGCGTCTTATTTAAATGCACCGTCGTTATTATCATTGGCCATAATGACAACTACCTTATTAACTATTAGAGCTATCAAGGACGGGCAAATCAACAAAGTGCATCGTATCGATGTTATTCGGCTTGACTGCTGTCAATTGTACCACGCCAATTGTGCGCTCTAAAAACCCGCCTTCGCAATAACAGAAATAAAAATTCCACAAGCGTATAAAGGCATCATCATAACCCAGTGCTTCGATTTCTTTACGCTGAGCCATAAAAGCAGCGCGCCAATCGCGTAGCGTATATGCATAATCAAATCCGTAGTCGTGCAGCTGTTTGATGACCATGTCCGTCTGCTCAGCAAACTGATTGTTGAGCTCTTGGTTTGAGAGTAAACACCCCCCTGGGAAAATATGAGTCTGTATAAAATCCACTGACTCTAGATACTCTTCGTAATTTTGGTCATTAAAGGTAATCGCTTGTAATACCATTAATCCTGTCGGCTTAAGCAAACTGTTGCACTTGGCAAAAAAAGTCGGCAGGTACTCATGTCCAACGGCTTCGATCATCTCAATACTAACCAACTTGTCGTACTGCCCTGTCAGCTCACGATAATCTTGCTTAAGTAAGGTGATTTTATCTGATAGTCCTGCCGCTTTTACTCGACGCTGCGCCTCATCATACTGTGCATCAGAAATAGTAGTGGTTGTGATTTGACAGCCGTAATGTTTGGCTGCATAAATGGCGAAACCACCCCACCCTGTGCCAATTTCTATCACATGATCATCAGCGGTCAGTTGTAATCGTTGGCAGATAAGTGCCAATTTATGCTGCTGAGCATCAGCAAGTGATACGTCAGGCGTACGATATACAGCCGATGAATACATCATCGTTTCATCTAAAAAACGCTGATACATATCGTTGCCTAAGTCATAATGTGCAAGAATGTTTGATTTAGCACCAGATTTATCGTTGCTGCGTAGCTGATGCTTGGCTTTTTCAAATGCCTTACTCACACCAGCAAAGCGATTTTCTAACTTATTTAGCATTGCTAAGTTGCGAGCCGCTAATCGAATCAGGCCAGTCAAATCATCCGTATCCCACTCAGCGTTGATATAGCTATCTGCTAGTGCGATAGAACCACCGAATAATAATTGACGATAGACAGCACTGTCGTGAATCGTTAGCGTGACGTGTAGTGAATGACGGCCGACATCCGAACTGCTTGCTAAACTGGTTGCTACGTTACCAAAGCTACTTTTGGTGGGGGCTTTCTTACCAAAGGCTTCGATTAAAGTCAGACTACCGAACTGAATATGTGTTAATGCTCGAAATATAAGCTTTCTTGCCAATTGATTGACCCCATCATTGACGGGTTGCAAGATAACACTTTGTTTTACTACTTTATTCAACCGTTCAGATAACTTTTCTACTGCTGAGATAGGTGCGCGGTCGGTCGGTCGTGCTGGCATCGTATGCGGATCCTTATTTAAGGTATTTTGTGTATGAGTCTTATGTTTAAGATATTGTCTAAATATTCAGACAGTTGTTAGTTTTTTTAATATCACTCATTAAGAGCGCGGTTTTTTAGCATTTGCCTTACTTTGTTTACTATCTGCCAGTTTTTCATCATAGTTGATATAGGGCACTTTTTTGATTGCATAAAGTTTGAACGCATGCCAGTAAATACGCATTAAAGATGTTATATTCATCAGCGGATTCTGTTTTAAGCTTGTGCGGACAGTGTCATCTGTCATTGGTACACCTAATACTTTGATGCCCGTTTTTAGTACCTCACCGCGCTCGTCACTGATATCAATAGCAATGCGAACCTGCAAACCTAAATCCGATTGTGAATGTGCCCGCTCGTTTTTAATTTGCTTCACCGTAACCTGCCAGCGATATAGCTGATCGATAGGGTTAAAAGGTGACACGTGAAAGTCTTTATCATGACAAAACTCAGTGTCTTCACCTTCCAATAAAAATCCATAACAATGGCGTTTGTCCCATGGTGTATTAGAAACCTCAGCCAATAAGTGAGTAGGCGTTTGCTGCTCATCAAAACCCAAATAAAAATTGACGGGACTAAAGTAAAAACCAGCATTACGGCAAACTACTAGTCCAAGCATATCACCTACTGGCGCGCTACCAGCATGAATAGTAAATGCGTGGCTTAGACGCTGATGTAATGCTTGTACGTGATTCAAATCATCATTAGCACTATTATTGCTTAGGCTATTTAACCCTTTTAAGTAGTCGTTAGGATAAAACTGCTGCAATGCTTTTTTGCGCGCTGAGAACAATGGCAGCTTTTTTGATAGCAAATTCTTTAGCAGTGGCTGCTTCAAAGAGAGTTTACCCGATGGCTGCTGTTTTCTTAAAGCTTGACTCTGGTTAAAAACGGGCACACCTATCTCAGGCAACTCCTCTCCTCTAACCAATGCACTAATATTCACACCCCAATAGCGATAAGGATAGGCAAACTTATGCGCACTTGGCAATAGTCGACTGTGCCAAGTCGTCCCTTCAAACAACTGATGTGACAGGGCCGTAGCACCCTCAAAAGCTTTGTGGCTTTTTGGAACATCAGAATACTGAAAGGGTATGGTCATATACATTCTCTTTTGTCACAGACAATTTTTACGAGTGCTTCTTATCAGTCGTTTTTGTCATCATTTAAATTTACGGCGCCCAAATAACCATCGTTTCTTAGTTGCATGGGTATCAGTAGTTGAGTTCTGTAAATGATCTATATATTCAACCAATTCTTGATTGGTCGTTGCCGTAGCGACTTCTCGCTTATTTAATTTACGCAATCTTGTATCCGCTTTTATCGGTAAGTCTTTATAACGAAATGGCGTATTTGCACTATCTGCATCAGGCAGGTGCGTCGGATCAACTTCCTCTCTTATGTCGATATCATAGCCAAGTGATTGGCATACTTGTAAACCACTGCGTACGCCATCTTCGTGAAATCCATTGAACCAATAAGCCCCGCAAAAATGCGTATGCAAGCCATTGCCAGAGATACTTGACCATTTGTTTTGAGCAGCAATAGCTGCTTTATCAAATACAGGGTGACTGTAATCGATACGCTTAATCACTTGCTTGTCATCGATATCATAATTGAGAGTCACCAAATAATTATGCTTTTTGGTAAGACGCTGCAAAATATTCATGTGGTACGTGAGCACAGGTTTGACTGGTATTTTACTGTCGCTCGTATCTTTGTTAGCGTTAGCACTTACTCCTGTACTCAAGTCGTTCTCGTCTATCAGGTAATTCCAACTTGCCCAAGCTAACGGTTTTTTAGGCAAGACGCTGGTATCAGTATGAAGTACTGCCGTATTGCCAGTAAAACGAAAATGACTCAGAACGTCCGTTTCATCCATGCTGGCATCTTTGAGAATTTTGAGCGCAGTATCAGCATGACAAGCGAAGATGACTTCATCGAATACCAGATTTTCGCTGCGGTTCTTTGAGTTATTCGTGGTCTGGACTGTCAATATTACTTGATCATGCTCACGTAACACAGACTGTACTGGGCTGTTTACTCGCACCTTCCCGCCTGCTTTGATAAAACGTGGAATCAGTTTATTGATGTATTGCTTTGAGCCACCCTTGATCGTAAACCATTGCGGACGATTGACCACATCTAGCAAACCATGATTATCAAAGAACTGTGCAAAGAACACTAATGGGAAATCTTGCACTTCATCCAGACTGGTTGACCAAATGGCAGAAACCATCGGCAATAGATAGTTATCTAAAAACAGCTTACCGTAGCGTTTTTGAGCAAGATAACCGCCAAGCGTTTGCTCGGTAAAGGTACTAACGTCTTGTCCTTGTACACGCGCTGCTTCATAGTCTTGACGAAGCTGTTTGATGTGCTTATTGAACTGTAAAACATCTTTGATGAACTGCCAAAACTTTGGATTCAATACATTCTTACGCTGCGACAATAAGGTATTTAGCGTATGGCCATTGTACTCAAAATGACGCGCTGTATTTTTTACTGAAAAGCTCATATCCGTCGCTTGAAAGGGCACTTTTAAATCATACAACAGACGAAAAAAATTCGGATAGGTACGCTCATTAAAGACAATAAACCCTGTGTCTATTGCACTACTTTCTGTGTTACTGGTTTTTGACTTTTTACCATCTTGTAACGCCACATCAATGGTATTTACATGCCCACCGATGTAGTCATTGGCTTCAAACACAGTCACATCGTGTTCGCTGATCAAATAATGCGCACAGGTCAGTCCCGACACGCCTGAGCCAATGATGGCTATACGTTTTCTAGATTGAGGCTGATCATCGCTTTTTATCGTTTTAGTATTTTGCTTCGCTGTCTTTAAGTTACGTGCTTGCTTTAAGCGATGAAACAACATAGAGGCGTTCCTATCCGTATGGTTGACTTATTTTTACTTATTAAACTACCTATTTGGCAGTCATCATGCGTTATTTTTTATTGATCTTTTCACTGACTTGCTGCCAGACCAAATCTGGTAATGTTCCTAGCGCTTTTAGTGGTAACGTCAGCTTTTTGGGAAATTCGATCACTTCATGACCGCTATCAATACCATCACGAATGGCTTGACTCGCCTGCTTCGTGGTTTGAATAAATGGCATTGGGAAATCGTTTTGTTTGGTCATTGGGGTTTCAACAAACCCTGGCACCACAAGGCTAACCGCAACATCATGCGGTGCCAGACTGATTTGTAAAGTTTTCATTAAATAATGAACAGCTGCCTTTGAGCTTCCATAGGCTTCTGCACGGGCAAAAGGTACATAGGCTGAGGCTGAACCAATACCAACCAAGCGACCTTTTGACTCAATCAGCTTAGGTAAGACGCCTTCAATGGCATGCGATAACGTACCTAGGTTTACTGACATGACTTTCATAAACTTAGCACTATCAAAGTTTGGCATATCCAGATATTCGCACATGCCTGCCCCGCAAATTGCCAAATCAACCCTGCCAATTTTACTAAAAGCTTCAATCACCTCTTCTTGATTCATCAAATCCAACTCAATGGTTTCGGCGCCCAATGACTTAAGCTCAGCCAGTGCATTATCATCACGACCAACCGCATAAACATGATGGTTTTCTGATAAATAATCTTTAGCCAGTTGATTACCGATACCAGAGGTTGCTCCGGTGATGAGAATGTACTGTTTTTCAGTAGATGCTGTCATAGTAAGCGTCCTTTTAATTATAATTTTAGTCAGATATTTGCCATTCTCTCAATCGTTGAGTAGTTATTTTTTACCTACTTATGATTGATTGCAATATTCAAGATATTGGTCAAATATTTTTAAGGTTTTATTCATCTTATTTAATATATCTAAATAATGATAGCGTAAGGAGACGTATTTATTGTTGTGGTTTCGAAATCGTGTCGTATAGTCATGTCAAATCTTATGTACGCTATCTATCATCATAGTATTCCTCTAACTTATATGTTTGCGCTCATATAGTCGTCATCTTCTGTTACCGCCAATATAAGACAGTGCAATAACAGCATGCTACAATCTCCACTGCTACACTCAAAGCGCCTATCGTTGTCGATGGTCACTAAACACGTAGTACCTGCACAATAATTTAAAAAGCGCTATCCCTAATAATAGATTTACCTACTCCAATATAAAAAGGATCTCTCATGAGCGAGTTACAACTGTCTGACCGCGTTAATAGCATCAAACCATCACCGACTCTAGCGATTACGAATAAAGCCAAAGAACTAAAAGCGGCTGGTAAAGATATTATTGGTTTAGGCGCTGGTGAACCAGATTTTGATACACCAGAACATATCAAAAAAGCAGCAATTGATGCAATCAACGATGGTTTTACCAAATACACTGCTGTCGATGGAACGCCAGAGCTCAAAAAAGCCATCATTGAGAAGTTCAAGCGCGACAATGACATCAGCTACGAACCTAACGAAATTCTTGTGTCAGTTGGTGGTAAGCAATCATTTTTTAACCTTGCACAAGCTTTCATCAATCCAGGCGATGAAGTTATCATCCCAGCACCGTACTGGGTCAGCTATCCTGACATGGTTATCATCGCAGAAGGCGTGCCTGTCATTGTTAAATGTCCTGCTGAACAAGACTTCAAAATTACCGCTGAGCAATTAGAAGACGCTATCACTGACAAAACCAAAATGCTGGTACTAAATAGCCCATCTAATCCGACTGGTATGATTTATACGCTAGATGAGCTAAAAGCCATCGCTGAAGTATTGAAAAAACATCCACACGTTTATGTGGCGTCAGATGATATGTATGAGCACATTCGCTGGACGGGTGATAAGTTTTACAACATCTTGAATGCAGCCCCTGATCTTAAAGACCGCGCCATTATCTTAAATGGTGTTTCGAAAGCATATGCAATGACAGGCTGGCGTATTGGTTATGCTGGTGGCCCTGCCAAGCTGATTGGTGCAATGAAAAAAGTACAATCACAGTCAACCTCATGCCCAACCTCTATCAGCCAAGTGGCTGCAGAAGCTGCGATCAGTGGTGATCAGAGTGTATTAGAGCCAATGGTTGCAGCGTTTGAAAAGCGTTGTGATTTGGTGGTGGATGGTTTAAATAATATCAAAGGTATTACTTGCCTACGTCCTGACGGCGCATTCTACGTCTATCCAGAAATCAAACCTCTGATAAAAGCTGCTGGTCTATCGTCATGTACTGAGTTTTCAGCATGGTTGTTGGAGAAAGTAGGGGTAGCAGTAGTACCTGGTGATGCTTTTGGTCTTGGCGGCTACATGCGTATTTCTTATGCAACCGATGAGGCAACATTAAAGGATGCTTTATCTCGTATCGAAAAAGCGGTTGCCGATTTAGACGTTGCTGAATAAATCTTAGACAGTCACTGATCTCAAGAATATTTTGATAAGTAAAGACGCCACATGCTCTCTATGTGGCGTCTTTTTTATAAGCGTTTTAAGATTTTTAAATAAAAATCTAATATTACGTCATTAAAATGACAATTTTAATCAATTATGCAAAAAAACGCTTGACGTATTTTTTATCTTTGCTAGAATACGCCCCACTTAGCAAGAACTCGTTAGAGACTTCTAAGGCTCGTTGTAAGACATTAAATGTCTATAGCCTATTCTCCAATAGCTCAGTTGGTAGAGCAACGGACTGTTAATCCGTGTGTCCCTGGTTCGAGCCCAGGTTGGAGAGCCACATTCTAGT
Source organism: Psychrobacter alimentarius (assembly GCF_001606025.1). Classification (NCBI taxonomy): domain Bacteria; kingdom Pseudomonadati; phylum Pseudomonadota; class Gammaproteobacteria; order Moraxellales; family Moraxellaceae; genus Psychrobacter; species Psychrobacter alimentarius. Next base: position 2,323,175 of record NZ_CP014945.1, read on the forward strand.
AGTAAATTTTTGAGTCATCTTTGATTCGATTATGGCATTTGCCAAGACCCTCATCACTTTGTTGAGGGTTTTTTTATGGATTTTATTAATCAATGGAAGAAAACCATCTATATATCAGCACTTAATAATTAACTATGATTTTAGAATAGTCACTATAGCTAACGCACTTCAAAAAAACTTTGCTTAAAATACTCTTCAAAAGAGACGTTTACCTTCTACGCTTTATTCTTGGCTAACCAGTCTTGCATTTGCTCAATTTCAGGCTGCTGAGCATCGATTATCGCTTGCGCCAGTTTGCGCATCTCTTCATTTTTACCATATTTAAGCTCTACAGTTGCCATATTAACTGCCCCAATATGATGTGACAACATACCACGAGCAAAAGCTCTATCAGGATTGGTATCAGCGATAGCAGCCATCATTTCGCTATGCATCGCGTCCATACCATCAGCGTATGCTTTTTGCACAGCTTTCGTGTCAGTCATTGGTTCAGTAGCATCAGGATTACTAGCTAGCCAACTCTGCATTTGCTCAATTTCTACTTTTTGAGTATCAATGACGTTTTGTGCCAATTGTAGCATTTCTTCATCGGCACCATATTTGAGCTGAATCTCTGCCATGTCAACTGCGCCAATGTGGTGACCAAGCATTCCCTGAGCAAATGCAGCATCTGGATCATTGTATTTCATACCAGCCATCATCTCATCATGCATATGAGTCATGGATTCGTTGTATGCTTGGTGCATATCTGTCATCGTATCATCTGACATGTCATGTCCAGCATGAGCATCCATCGAAGGAGTATCTGCTACCGTATTCTGGTCAGACGCGACTGCTTCTTTCTCAGCCACATTTGTATCTTCATTAGCAGGCTGGCAAGCACTGAACAGCAATGCAGTGCTGATGGTTACCATAAGAACAGGAAGGCGTGAATGTATAATGTTTTTCATGTTGTATCCTTAATCACTATAGTAATTACTACAATTTGATTATCGTAATGCCTATAAAAATCAGCAAACCATTGAGATTTAACAGTTTGAAAAAGTAGTAAGTATCACTTATAAAAATGACTGATTTCAAATAGTGTATTCTAATTCTTCGACTAGTGCTTGCATCTCTTTAATTTCACGTTTTTGCGCTTCGATAATATCATCAGCGAGTTGTCGTACACGCGGATCTTCTATATCTGCTCTCGTGCTAGTCAAGATGGCGATAGAATGATGCGGTATCATAGCTTTCATCCAATCGACTTGATTAACAGTGGCTTGAGATCTAACGCCCCATATACCCACAGCAAACATTATCACACTCAGACCATAAATCATCAAATTAAGCTTGGTCTTTTTATACATATTAGCCATAAATGCCAGCATAATAACTGCCATTCCTGCACCCATATATAGCGCCATATAGGCTCTAGTCTCACTAAAATAAATATGATTCCATTCATAGGTGTTGAAGTACATCATGATATACATCACCACGGTTGATGTCAGAATCATCAAGGTAAACTTCACATAAGGATTCATCTGTTTTTGATTATTACGATTCATCACTTTATCTCCATTCATCTGATCATCTTGCTACAAGGTGATGCCTGTCTTGATTTAAGAAATATAGAGAAAGCACCCATTTAATATCATTTGCTAAAACAACGCTACTGATCATAATCATTGTGCTGATTTAACTTATTAAATGCCTTTTTGACATGTACCAGACTCATCAACTTGATAAGTGGTTTAATTATCAGCTGCGCACTTCCTACGATAAACAACCAAGTACCATCTTGAGTCAGTGATTCATTTAAAAAGAAAAAGCTTCCAATTAAAAACCAAATAGCGATTAATAAATCATTGAGTGCACCTAGAGCCTCATATCGGCGCTGTATGATAATGTGTCGTTGACCGATATCCATCTCACACTTCCTATTTTTACTCACAACTTGTCCCTTAGCCATATATCACTTTATGAGTCGCACAGATATATCAACTAGGCAATATGCTTGTCAACGTCACGTTACAGAAAACCGACTTGAGAAAAAGTCGTATAAGTTATGGTATAAAAGGTAATATTGATGACTAAAACCAAGAAGAAGAATTGAAAGCCGTAGAAAACTTTGGGAATGTTTTCTTGATATAGACAAGATATTGAAAAATACTAAAGAGATATGTTTGAAATTTTTGCTATTCAGACAAGAGATAAAAACTACAGACACAAAAAAACCCCAAACAAAGTTATGTTTGAGGCGAAACTTGCTTAAACTTTACAGTTTAAATTCGTTTTAAATATGGCGCAGCGGACGGGACTCGAACCCGCGACCCCCGGCGTGACAGGCCGGTATTCTAACCAACTGAACTACCGCTGCTTAGGTCGTTTTAGCTTCTTTAAACACTTGCTAATAAATGGTGGGTGATGACGGATTCGAACCGCCGACATTCTGCGTGTAAGGCAGACGCTCTACCAACTGAGCTAATCACCCTGAAGAGCGTATAAAAAAAAGCAGTGCTTTTTTAGCTCTGCAAGAGAAATTCTTTAAATAGAATTTCTGTATTGCTTCGTTAATATAAGCTGTCACACTTAAGTTAACTTAATCAGCTAGGGTTGTTTAAGTCCCCTTGCTGTGGGTGTGTATTATATAGATTTACGCATGGCTGTCAAACGCTATTTCCTACTTTTTTAAATATTTTGCATATTTTTATCAGTATTTATAGCAAGCATCTGTTTTTATTGGTTTTATATTTTCATACAAAACCAACTATTTTTATCTTATGATGTTATTTGCCAGTTAATACTTGTTCGATATCGGCTTTGATTGCATCAGGCTTGGTGGTTGGCGCATAACGATCGACGACTTGACCATTACTGTCCACTAAAAACTTAGTAAAGTTCCATTTAATGCCATCAGTTAACAAGCCACCCTTTTGGTCTTTGAGCCATTTAAAGATTGGATGCGCATCTGCCCCATTGACATCGACCTTTGCCATCATTGGAAAGCTGACCCCATAATTCTTTTGACAAAAAGCACCAATTTCTTCATTACTACCTGGATCTTGGCTACCGAACTGGTTACAAGGAAAGCCCACGACTACCAATCCCTGCTCTTTGTATTGTTGGTACAGTGCCTCTAATCCTTCAAATTGCGGCGTAAAGCCACACTTACTTGCAGTATTAACAATTAGCAATACCTTACCCTTATAATCCGAAAATGCTTGCGACGTTCCATCCATATTCTCGGCGGTGAAATCATAAATTGTGCTCATCATTTATCCTTAAATTGATTGATAGGTAATACTATTTGATTGGTAACGCTATTCTTTAATAATATTAATATACAGCGCCAATAATTAAAAAGGAAGCAACACGTGCTTCCTTTATTTTCTCTTTTAGGGCGTCATCTCAAAGCTACTATTAAATCATAGTTGGTATCAAAACTATTTTTCAGATTTGTCCAAATCGATAGCCACTGAGTTAATGCAATAGCGCATACCAGTCGTCTCACGTGGTCCATCAGGAAACACATGACCCAAATGTGCGCCGCAGTTGCTGCAAGTCACTTCTGTACGAGTCATACCCAATGAATTATCGACATGTTCATCTATAGCACTGTTATCGACGCCTTGGTCGAAACTTGGCCAACCACAACCCGCATCAAACTTACTGCTTGAATCAAACAAACTGGCACCGCAACCTTTACAGCGGTAGACGCCATCATCAGTCGCATCATTATAAACACCTGTGAATGGACGCTCTGTGCCTTTTTCACGCATGACGTGATACTCATCAGCACTTAAACGCTCTTTCCAGTCAGCATCGGTCAGTTGGCTGATTTCTTCTTTGCTTAATTGATTGTCTTGCATAATGTGTCCTTATTTAAATATTTATTATCTGCTCTACTACGTTTAACCTGCTATCAAAGCATCACCGTTCTATTAAACGATAACCTCTATCTTTTGGTTATCTATCCAATATTCAAGTCGTGCTGTACAAGAATGATACTGATAACAACGAATAATAGGGCTGATGAAAGAAGCAAATCTAGATTGAGTACCAAAGGGTGGACAACTATCTCGATATATAACTTTAATGAAAACCGTTTTGAAGAATTTTAGGACTTGAGATGAGATATTTAAGTATACAATGCAAGTTATTCTTGCAATTGATATGATTTTTAAAATAACTTGCATGTAGGCTTGCGTTATCATAATTTATGCAATAATATCTTGCATTGATATGGCGCTAAAACTAACACTTTCTATTTCTGTAACAAGTTCTTTATTACAAATCAATGGATTAAAAGCACTGAGGTAATTATGGTCGATGACAAAAGCAATAGTACACAGGCTGCGCGTCTAGTACAGTTGCGCCGCGATAAAGGTTTTACTGCTGAACAATTGGCGCAAGCAATGACAGCGGCAGGTGCCAAAGTCAGCCGTGGTGCCATCTCTAATTGGGAGCGTGGAACAAACGGTATTGTCTCATCCAAATTACCAACCCTTGCACGTATTTTGGGGTGCAGCGAAGGCTACCTATTACGCGGGGAACATCAGAATCATGCTGCCAATAGTGCAGCATCTACCGATGATCAGTCACAACAGCATGCAAATCTGAATAGCGTTATGGCAGCAAGTTTGCAAACCGATAATAAGAATAAAATTTTAGTAAATACATCAGCATCACTTTCTGATACTCGTCAACATTCACCAAACAATGCAATGAATGGTCACTCTATGAACACAATAAAAAAATCTGATAAATTACAAAACGTTTGCTATGACATTCGTGGTCCCCTATTGCAAACTGCTAATAGAATGGAAGCTGAAGGCAAACGCATTTTAAAGCTTAACGTCGGCAACCCTGCACCTTTTGGCCTACAAGCGCCTCATGAAATTTTGCAAGATGTGGCTATGAATTTGTCTGAAGCAACAGGATACTCAGATTCACAAGGTATTTTTTCAGCACGTAAAGCGGTACTGCAATATTACCAATCAAAAGGGTTGTTATCAGCAGTCGATGTTCGTGATGTTTATCTTGGCAATGGCGTCTCTGAGTTGATTGTCATGACCATGCAGGCTTTGATGAACGATGGTGACGAAGTATTGATTCCAATGCCTGATTATCCTCTATGGACTGCAGCGGCCAATCTATCTGGCGGTACAGCGGTGCATTATCGTTGCAATGAAGAAGACAACTGGCAACCTGACATCGAAGACATAAAATCTAAAATCACCAGTAAAACAAAAGGCATTGTGGTGATTAACCCTAATAATCCAACAGGTGCGCTATATAGCGACGACTTACTCAAGCAAATCATCGAAGTCGCCAAAGCGTATGACTTGATCATCATGGCTGATGAGATTTACGATCGTATTCTCTATGACGATACCGTACACACACCGATGAGCACCTTGACTGACGATGTACTTGTTCTGTCATATAACGGCTTGTCAAAATCACACCGTATTGCAGGGTTTCGTGCAGGCTGGATGATGGTATCCGGTCGCAAGCAACATGCTGCTGACTTCATCGAAGGTTTGGATATGCTGGCATCTATGCGTTTGTGCTCTAATGTCCAAGGGCAGTATGCCATCCAAACAGCGATGGGCGGCTATCAAAGCATGAAAGATTTGACCTCAAAAACTGGTCGCTTATACAAACAGCGTGAGCTTGCGGTATCGCGACTCAATGCAATTAAAGGTATTTCTTGCACCATGCCACAAGGCGCATTTTATTGTTTCCCAAAGATTGATCCTGAGGTTTATCCTATCGAAGATGATATGGCATTTATGATGGATTTACTTATAGAAGAAAACGTATTAATGGTGCAAGGTACGGGATTTAATTGGGACAAGCCTGATCATTTTCGCCTAGTATTCTTGCCAAATTTGAATGATTTAGAAAATGCAATGGATCGCTTAGATCGCTTTTTTGCCAAAAAACGCCAGCAGTTTGGCACAGCTTAACCATTAAGCAGATATAAAAAACGCCTAGCGATAAGATAGCGCTAGGCGTTTTTTTTGGTCAGTAATCAGCTATTAATCGCTGACATTCATGAGACTTACGTTGTTGAGCGCTGCTTTAGAAAATGCTTCTCAATACCAGATAACTGATGGCAGACATGATAGCTGCAGCAGGTAGCGTAATAATCCACGCCAAGCCAATTGGCTTCATAAGCGCCCAGTTAGTATCTTTATTGACAATACCAATACCAAGTACAGCCCCAACTAGCGTATGCGTGCTCGATACAGGTAGACCCATGGTAGAGGCGCCCATAACAACAGCCGCTGCCGCCAGCTCAGCAGAGAACCCAGAAGCAGGATGCATTTTTGCCAAGTTTGTACCCACCGTTTGAATGACTTCTTTACCGATGAACCAAAGACCCACGATAAGCGCCACACCAAATGTCAACATTACAGCAGGTGGTACAGCGGCTTCTGTAGAAATACTATTGGTACGAATGACATCCATGATAGCAGCAAAAGGACCCACGGCATTAGCGATATCATTAGAGCCATGACTAAAGGCAAAAGCAGAAGCAGTAAAGACCTGCATCCAGCTAAACATAATAAACGTCGCTTTGGTCAAATCTTCTTTATGCTTACCGCGAATGCTCTTGGTATAAATAAAGGTTGCTAACCATACGAGCGCCGCAATCATGCCCATGATTAAAAAACCTTGCAGCGTCGTCATACCACTATTGACGTTTTTAAGACCTTTGAACACGACCAAAGACGTCATTACTGCACCGCCAGCCGCTGCAATGATAGGCACCCATTGCTTGAGTGCTTTTAGCGTATCAAGGCTGCCACGCTCGTTTTCGATTTCATATAGCTGCTTATAATAGTCGGTTTCCAAATCTTCAACAACGCAATCATCATCTTTATAGATTTCCTGATCGCGCAGCATCGCTGACGTATAAGCCAGTTGCTCTGACTCAGTGAGGCCGTCCAAAAACTCTTTATGGTTTTGCTTTAAGGTCTTTTTGTCCCCTTTGAGCACTGCAATGTGTGCCTCTGTTCTATCATTGTATTCAATGATATTTTTCTTGATTTGTCCGTATAAAAGGTAAGAAAAAACGCCACCTAATAAAGGAGATAATACCCAAGAAATAGCAATAGTCCCAACAGTGCCCCAATCTACTGTAGATAGAGCCATATCAGTACCACCTAACGTGATACCTAATACGATTGAGCTACCAATGACACCGCCGATAATGGCGTGAGTGGTTGAAACAGGTAATCCTTTTTTGGTTGCAAACAACAACCAAAATGCGGCAGCGATAAGTGCTGATAACATGACGTAAATAAACTGGTTGGGTGACACTGACAACCCGTCTAAATCGACAATTCCACTTCGAATGGTGTCGGTCACTTCACCACCTGCCAGTACTGCACCAGAGACCTCAAATATCGCTGCTATACCTAAGGCTTGCGGAATCGTCAGTGTTCCTGCACCAACAGAGGTACCAAAGGAGTTAGCGACATCATTACCACCAATATTGAATGCCATAAAGACACCAAAAGCGGTCGCAACAATAAAAAGCGTCATCTGTTGACGCATTGTGTAATCTAGACCCCACCACAAAAAGTAGGCGGTCATCGCAATCAGTAAAATGGCAAAAAATAGATTTATTCTCATAGAGCCAACTGATTTTGCTGGTTCTGTAGAACTGTTGCTAATACCCATACGTTGATACGTCCTGCGTAAGCTGATTGAAATTATATGCGGTTGATGATATTACGCTGTATATCCAGCGATTTTGTTTACTGTTAACATTCGATCTACTTATTTCTCTTACTTAAATCAAAAAGACGAGATAAAGCAAAAAACACATCACCCAATATGTCACAAAGCCGCAAGTAGCGTTGCCAAATCATCTGATTACAGCATCTTGCGGCTTAGATATTTCGTAGTGATACTATTGTAATGGTGCTAATGATACGGTAATTGCGTCTGTTGCAATATTGACCAACACAGTTAGGTCAACCATATCCAGCGATAAGAACATTCTGTCCGATAAGATTGTTTCATGTCTAACAGAAGTCATAACGCGCCTATTATATTAAATATAAGCGCACAATGCATGATGATATTGCGAGATTTGTAACTATCCATGCGTTGTATGGATAATTTCTTTGTTCAATGCTCAATTATACCCTTTTTGCGTGGGCTGTTTCGAGATGAAAAGCCTGACTGTCACGTATACGTAGCGATAAAATCTCAGTTATAGAATAGACATTAAGTAGCTATCATAGGCCGTAGGCTACTGATAGCTGCTTAATCGCGTGATCTAGAACCTCTAAACGCGCTTGACGTTTGTTATTGGTTGCTACCACGCACCATGGAGCATCGGCTGTGTCAGTACGTGCCAGCATATCAGCGGCAGATTGAACATAGTCTGACCATTTATCACGATTGCGCCAATCATCCTCTGTTAATTTAAATTGTTTGTGCGGTGTCTCTTCGCGGGCTTCAAAACGTTTTAGCTGCTCTTTTTTATCAATGGCAAGCCAATATTTGATAACAACTGTGCCCACTGCTGCAAGATCTGCCTCAAAACGATTGATTTCATCATAAGCGCGCTGCCACTCCTCATCAGCGGCGAACCCTTCGACACGTTCAACCAATACGCGCCCGTACCAAGTACGATCAAAAATGGCAATACGACTGATGCGATCGGTTTGCTGATTTGGCAGTTTTGTCCAAAAACGCCATAGATAAGGATGCTCTGTTTCATATAGCATTGGCGCGCCAATATTATAAATTTGATACTCACGAGGATCCAAAGGCGCAACCAATCTTTTGATGGCGCCACCCTTACCCGCCGCATCCATGCCTTCAAATGCAAAAATCACGTGATGACCATTACGAGCGCGAAGCAGTTCGGCAAGACGTGCTTGCTTTGCTGTTAACGCTTTCTGATAGTCAGCTTTCTCTATTTTTGAATTTTCGATATCTTTTAAATACGCAGGTATTTTGACTGGTTCAAACGCTGACTCAAGTGTTTTATCAGATTTTGACTTATGAAGCGTTGATTTATTGGACAGTGATTGCTTTACCTGACTTTTTGTCGTACTTGGCTGACTACTCGTTAGCGCATTTTGCATTGCTTGTAGTACTTCATGACAAAAATGATTGGCCGCTTGAGATTTATTTTTGCCATCTATGATAATCCAATCATCTTGCTGTCGTAGCAGCGTTACGGCTACCTCGTTAAAGGTTTCAATCACTTTTTCATTGTGCCAATCAATTTGATACAAAAACTGTGGGTCTGCTTCTGTATCGTTCAGGCGAGCTTGTAGCATTTCAACGTCGACGTGAAACCAACACTTAAGTAGTTTGGTTTGATTGGCCACTAAGTCTTTTTCAAACGTTTGCAATTTGACAAGTTGCTGCTGAAAATAGGCTTGCCAACCTGCCTTTTTATACTCGTTATCTTCTGATCTTTCATCCGTATCTTTACTTTCTGCTATGGCCATACGCATGGTGTTATAGAGTAAATCTGCATACCAGTTACCAAAATATACCATCACATCACCATGACGCGGCATCATCTTGGTGTGTGCCTGCCAAATCGGTTGATACGCTAGAGGACAGCCACCAACGGTCGCTTCCACCTTTAGTAACCTTGGATCTACCCACTCTCGAAGTTGCTTGACGGCTGTCCCCTTGCCCGCCTGCTCCATCCCATTAACCAGTACCAATATCCCTGTTGGCTTATTGGTGGTGACTGGGGCTCGTTGCCGCGTTGCTCGCAGAGCATATTGAGCAGTAACCAAAGCCAATCTAAGAGTATCTTTGTCCATAGAAAACTGGCTCAAAGGGTTTGGTATTAAACGCTGCTCAATAACGTCTTCACTAAACTGAGCACTGACCGCTTGCGGTATCGCAGCTTCAGTCTTATTATTCTTTTGGCTCATAACTACAATCCCTTTATAATTGAAAGCATGCCAGCTTAATCATAGCACTCGACTCATTCAGTAAATAACGATGCTATGTAACAGTTTGGCATTTGTATTCTGCATTGTTTTCTTTTAAGGTGAACACAATCTTAGATGCGTGCTTTAATAGACAACGATAAGCATAAGAATAACCATCATATGATTGCCATTTTTTATTTCTCTTTAATTTTACGTAGGTTTACTTGTCATGGCAGCTTTAGCCGATTTACAACAGCATTTGGCCCGTTTTTGGGCATTACCTTATCATCAAGACGTGGCATTAAATACCAAACTTGATGAGGTACAAGCTTGGCAACGTGCTCGTATTCAGCACACTCATCAAGCACTGTTTGAGCAGCCGCAGAACCAACTGATGGCAGATTATTTTTTAACCCAACTGTATGGCGGCGATGAGTTTAAATTATTGGCCAAGCAGCTAGAACGTATTGTCCCTAAAGCTCAAAAATTGGAGCGTTTTGCACCAGCAGCTGCTTTAGAAACAGGCAGTATGGCGATACAGGCCGCTATTTTAGCGATAGAATTGGATTTGCATTTAGCGGAGTGGCTCTTGAGTCAAGATTTAGCCGTGAATGAAGACAATATGTTTGCCGCTTATCGTGCTGTCGATGAAGCAGACACTCGACGTGTGCAAATTGGACATTTAAAGGAAGTTTGCTATCGCACAGATAAGTATATTAACTCTTTTATGTTGCAAAAAGCTTTTGCTCTAGCCAAAGGTACTGCCTACCGTTATAACTATCATCCTTTATATGATTTCATCAATGCTGGGTTTGTTGCGATGCGCCCGTTAGATAGTGTTGGCGGATTCATTGAACCGTTTTGTGAGCGCGAGCTTGAAATCATTGACCAAGTTCATGATACGGATAATGGCGGTAAGCCATTAGCGTTTGGTGTATCATAGAGTTTATAACTCGCTGACTTGACAATTACTTTATACCTTTTATAAGAAATCTGCATAAAAACAACCTGCATAAAATACAGTCACAATACTGAATAAAGGACAATGCTATGACCGATACTACCAATAACAATAACGTACCTCATGACCAGACGACGTCTACCAATGGTCACCTCCAAGACAAACTGGTCAAAGACAGCATTGCTCATAATCAAAGCATCAGTGCACAAGCCCAAGCACGACAATCTCCTCCGCCTACCAAGGCCTCTGAGACGGTGAAAAAAGACAGTTCTCACCCATTCGATACCAATGATTTTACCAAAGTACAAGATCTACCAACTGGAGCGCCACAAGGCCAACAAACCACTATGCCAAACAATAATACAAATAATGATAGTTTGAATAAACCTATAAATAATACCGTCAGCAGCAGCGCCAACAATCAAATTCCTAAGCAAACACTGTTTAATCAGCGTGATGACATCAATAACCCGCATACACCTGATACTGATGGCAATGAGGAAACGCATTTCGGCTATAAAACAGTCAACAAGGCAGAAAAACAAGCACGTGTGGCTGATGTCTTTACCTCTGTTGCCAAAAAATACGACATCATGAATGACTTGATGTCTTTTGGTATTCATCGCCTATGGAAACGCTACGCGATCAGCTTATCAGGCGTGCGTTCTGGTCAGCATGTACTTGATATCGCTGGCGGTACGGGTGACTTAGCCAAAGTCTTTAGCCGTGAGGTGGGTAGAAACGGGCACGTTGTATTATCAGATATCAATGCCGCCATGCTAGAAGTAGGTCGTGAGCGCTTAATCAATGCTGGCTGCAACAACGTAGATTTTGTCCTAGCAAATGCTGAAACCTTAGCGCCTTTTGATGATGAGAGTTTTGATTTGGTCACCATCAGCTTTGGTCTACGCAACGTCACCGACAAAGATGCGGCTCTAAAAGCCATGTATCGTGTACTCAAACCAGGCGGTCGATTACTAATCTTAGAATTCTCAAAACCTGTGTTTGAGCCACTGTCGAAAGCATATGATTTGTACTCATTTACCGCATTACCAATGATGGGTAAGATCATTGCCAATGACTCTGAGAGTTATCAATATCTGGCTGAATCCATCCGTATGCATCCTGATCAGCAGACGTTAAAACAAATGATGCAACAGGCTGGATTTGAGAACTGTGATTATCATAATCTAACCGCTGGTATTGTCGCTGTGCATCGTGGTTTTAAAGCGTAATGATAAAAAATTAACAGTAGAATAAAACTGTCAATCTCAACTGGTCGTAACCACTGATTCTATAAACGATGCGTCTTTTACAGGCGCTCAACCAAAGATGCGAGAGCCTTATGCTAACTGTCCTACTTTTGGCGGGTGCCGAAAAGCTAATTAACTTTGCTATTGCAAGTGACGAGATTACCAAAGCTGGATTGGCACCGCTCGCAGGAAAAGTGCTACGACTAAACATGGCTGTGCCTGACATTGACTTAGATATCTTATTCACTCATGATCGGCTGCGGTTCGAGCCTGTGACAACAGAGAGCGTATTTGAACCAAGTGGTCAGATGGATGAACGCCAAAAAGCCAGTATGGAGCGTGCGCGGATGGGTCATAGCCGCCCTGACTGTGTCATCAGCGTTGATAACCCAGCGCAATTACTGAATCTAATGCGCGGTGCTGAAGGCAATTTACCAATTGCTGGTGACTATAAGGTCTTGATGCAACTCAAACAATTGGTGGCAGGCTTTGATCCAGATGTCGCAGCTCAGCTAGAGCCTTTTATTGGTAAACCGATGGCAAGTCAGTTGCATCTGCTGATATCGCAGCTCAAAGGCAGCTGGCGCCATAGTGCCAAACGCGCTTTTGATGATGTGAGTGATTGGGCCAATGACGTCGCAGGTAACCGTGCAGCCGATCCCACTGAGGTGGCAGAAGCGAATGACCTCAAGCAGCAACTGCTAAAGCTGCGTTCTGATATTGAGCGTGAAGAAGCCAGATTGGCTGCTATCAAAAATGAGCAGGCTCAATGGATGAATAATCGATAATTATTACTACTGACTAAGCATTTTCTATAAATAAGTACAGCCCCGTTCTGTTTTCGACTTTCTTTAGAGTACCTATATCACATGCTATTATCTCATCGCGCACGCTTACTAGAGCTTTGGCGTATTGCCGCAACTTACCGTATTGACACGCACCTCTCTGTAGAAGAAGCGCCGCAGCTGCAACCTGTTGCACGGTTAATTCGCTTGCACCCAGCCGCTTGGGGTAAAAAACATCAACCCAATGCCATTAAGTTTGCGCTTGAAGACATGGGTACCCTGTTTTTAAAACTGGGACAACTGCTCTCTACCCGTCGTGATCTGGTACCGCCTGAAATCATTGCGCAGCTGGTACAACTACAAGACAGGGTTAAACCATTTGACTCCAATGTCGCCATTGAGCAAATACAAGATCCCAAACATGGTCTTGGCCAAAGTATCGGGACGTTGTTTGCCCGTTTCGATGTCAAACCCTTAGCGGCCGCCTCAATCGCTCAGGTGCACACCGCTGCTTTGCATGATGGGCGCGAAGTAGTTATCAAGGTGGTGCGTCCCGATATTCGTACGACCATCGTTGATGACTTTGAGCTATTACGTGAGCTTGCCAATTGGGCATCCGCGCGTATTGAAGCAGCACGGGCGATACATATTATCGATATTGTCGAAGATTACCGTCAAGTCATGCTCAACGAGCTAGATTTGACGCTTGAAGCAGACAATACCACGCAAATGCGTAACAACTTCTTAGGCTCGGCATTGATGTATGTGCCTGAAGTCTACGATGCTGCCAAAAATGTGATAGTAATGGAACGTATTCAAGGTGTTCCTATCTCACAAGTAGAAGTTTTTGATAAGCTTGGTTATGACCGTGCCGCACTGGCAGAAAAAGGCTTAACCATATTTTTTACTCAAGTCTTTCGTGACAATTTTTTTCATGCCGATATGCATCCGGGCAATGTTTTTGTAGAAACACCCCCTGTGAAAACACTCAGTACTGATATGTCAGCAGTAGACTTAGGTCATGAGCCGCGCTATATCGGACTCGATTGCGCCATTATGGGCACCTTGTCAAAAGACGATCAACTGATCGTAGCGCGTATGTTATTGGCAGTCATGAATAACAACTTTACGGCAATGGTCGATATTGTCAGCCGTGCTGGCTGGATACCGCCCAATACCGATAAGCATGCATTGATGCGCGATATGAAACGCACAGTCGGTCCAATGCTACAAAAATCCATTAATGACATCGATTTTGCGGGTGTATTGATGCAGATTTTGGACATTGCGCGTCGCCATCATATGAGTATTCCACCACAGTTAATGCTGCTCCTTAAAACCTTAGTTCATGTGGAAGGACTTGGGCGCGATCTCTATCCTGATCTTGATATTTGGTCACTTGCCAAACCTATTTTAAGCAGCTGGATTAAAGAACAACTAGACCCTATGCGTAACTTGCAACAGCTAAGAGCACAGTTGCCAGAGCTTTTGTTATCCACCACTGATATTCCTAAATTACTCGATCAAGGATTACAAAGTCTGGCCTCACAAGGCTCACGTCAAGACAGTCAACTGCGAGAAATACAGCAAATACGGGCTGATATGCTCAATGATCGCCGCCGTGACTGGATAACACTGGCAGGATTTGCGGTGTTTATTGCGATTGCAACACAAGTTGGATGGTTTGCACCACTCTTTTATTTGTTGGCACTCTTAATGGTGGTTTGGCGTATTCTAGCTTAGTTTATTGATACTATTTACGGCGACAATATTTTACGACGATAGTACTTTATGACAATGGTATTCGTGAATTGTTATGACTTCACGATATTTTATAATAAACGCTCCTTCCGTTTGAGTGTGGTTTCTACCTCTTCGTTTGCTTGTCTTTCAAACAAAATATAAAGTAAGTGATCACGCAGCTTTATATTTTGTTTGCTTGGCTGAAAATACCTTTTACATGTAGGAGCCAGTCATGTCTTCTCTACCAAACTCTATTATGAACGACAGTATGAAACCAGATTATAGTACTGCGATTGCTGATTTAAAAATCCGCTTCGGTCAACAGCTCAGTACCAATACAGCAGTATGTGAGCAACACGGTCATACCATGACATGGCTTGCCAATCAGCCGCCCGATGCCGTATTGACTGTACAGGATAAACATGACGTCGCTGCTGCGGTAGAGATTTGCAATCAACACCATATGCCAGTGATTGCCTTTGGTATTGGCTCTTCTTTAGAAGGTCAATTAAATGCACCTTTTGGTGGACTTTGCATCGATATGCATGCCATGGATGCTATTTTGCAGGTCAACAATGAGGATTTGACCGTTACTGTACAGCCAGGCGTGACACGTGAACAATTGAATCATTACTTACGTGATACTGGATTATTTTTTCCGATAGACCCTGGTGCTAATGCCAGTATTGGCGGCATGGTTGCCACTCGCGCGTCAGGTACCAATGCTGTACGTTATGGCACCATGAAAGACGTGGTACTTGCTTTAGAGGTGGTCACGGCAAATGGCGACATTGTGCGAACAGGGACACGCGCCAAAAAATCAGCGGCCGGTTATGACTTAACGCGATTGATGATAGGTTCAGAAGGAACGCTTGGTATTGTCACAGAGATTACGCTCAAACTATTTGGCATCAGTGAGTGTATTGGCAGCGGCATTTGTCATTTTCCAACCATTGAAGACGCCTGCCAAGCCGTGATGCTGACCATTCAAATGTGCTTGCCTATTGCTCGTATTGAGCTGCTTGATGCCTTGCAAATCAAAGCCTGTAATCAGTACGATAATCTGAGTCTGACCGAAACTCCAACGTTATTTGTAGAGTTTCATGGCACAGAAGCAAGTGTTCAAGAGCAAGCGCAAATATTTACGGAGATCATCGAAGAGTTTGGTGGTAAAGATTTTTCTTGGGACACCAATGAAGCCGAGCGCAAACGTCTTTGGCAAGCACGGCACAATGCTTATCATGCCAGTTCTGCTCTGAGACCTAAAGCCAGTGCCTTATCTACCGATGCTTGCGTGCCTATCTCACGTCTAGCTGAGTGCGTCAGTGAGACGGCAAAGGATATCGAAGCATCTGGTATGATTGGGCCTATCGTGGGGCACGTCGGTGATGGTAATTTCCATGTTCTGTTACTGGTCGATACGGATAATCCTACAGAAATAGCAACAGCTGAAGATATTATAGGTCGACTCGCCAAGCGTGCTATTGAGATGGATGGCACCTGTACAGGTGAGCACGGCATTGGTCAAGGCAAACAAAAATATATGCAGCAAGAGCATGGAAACGCTTTGGTGCTAATGCAAGCAATTAAGGCTGCCCTTGATCCCAACAATATCTTAAATCCAGGTAAGATTTGGCCCCACCCTATATCTGCTTCTGCCTAAATAACTCTTATCCCAATAAAAAATGCGTGTGCTATTGATAGAAGCACGCGCATTTTTTACCAACACTTTAACCTTATTGCCACTGCAGTATATAAACACATCATTTGTCATTTTTTACAGTGCAGTACTATAACATCTGGTCAATGGCCATTTGAGTCAATACACGTCCACGAGCGGTACGCAGTACATATCCTTGTTGAATGAGATAAGGTTCAATCACATCTTCAAGCGTACCGCGGTCTTCCGCCATGGCTGCTGCGACGGCTTCTACGCCCGCAGGTCCCCCATCAAAACGCTCGTGCAGTATTTCAATATAACGTCTGTCTAAATGATCAAGACCACGTCTATCAACCGCTAGCATATCCAGCGCACTACCCGCTATTGCCCCGTTGATGCTACCATCACCTTTAACTTCGGCATAATCACGCACACGGCGTAACAGGCGATTGGCAATCCTAGGAGTACCACGAGCACGACGAGCAATCTCAATCGCACCGTCTTCACTCATTGGTACACGCATGAGACGAGCTGCCCGACTGACAATCGTTGTCAGATCAGCAATATTATAAAACTCAAGACGCTGAACAATACCAAAGCGATCACGTAAAGGCGATGTCAATAACCCTGCCCTTGTCGTCGCTGCAACCAATGTAAAAGGAGGTAAATCAAGCTTAATAGAGCGTGCAGCAGGCCCTTCACCAATCATAATATCAAGTTGAAAATCTTCCATGGCTGGATAAAGTATCTCTTCAATCACCGAACTTAAGCGGTGAATCTCATCGATAAATAACACATCACCTGCTTCTAAATTGGTCAACATCGCTGCCAAATCACCTGGTCGCTCAAGGACAGGGCCTGAAGTCGAACGCAGATTGCCACCCATTTCACGAGCGATGATATTGGCAAGCGTCGTTTTACCCAAACCTGGTGGACCAAAAATCAACGTATGATCCAGCGCCTCATCACGACCTCGTGCAGCACCAATAAAAACTTCCATTTGCTCACGTACAACCGGCTGACCAATATACTCTGCCAGTAATGCTGGGCGAATATTGGCGTCTGGAGCATCGCTGGCTCCTTCTAGCGGATTAATTAAACGATCTTGCATCATAAGTTCTATCATTATATTAAAAAAATTGAGTACCAAATAGCATAACCAAACGCTACGAATAAGTCATGCTAAACCTCATAAAACCCTTACCAGAACGAAAATAAGCGACATCTAATGTCGCTTATTGTTTTGATACTTATTAATGATGGCTTTTGTCAAATCAAATTTGGGAACATCAAAAGCCGGAGAGCTGTTTTAACGTGGCCTTTAGAAGTCCTTGAGTATCAGCGAACACATCGCCATTACTTTTTGCCGCTTTGATGGCTTGCTGAGCTTCTCTTTCCTTATAACCCAAGCTGATCAATGCGCCTTCTACCTCAGCGACGATACTGCCTTCGTGAGACACAACTATAGGCTGATGTGTAAACTCTAGAGAGGTATTATCAACTTCGATGTTTTTAAGCTTGTCTTTGAGTTCGATCAGTAGGCGTTGTGCTGTTTTTTTACCAATACCTGGGATACGAGTCAAGGCTGTCTCTGACTCTTGTTCCACATGCATCTTCAGTTCAGCAGCTGACATCGCAGACAACATGGCTAACGCCATTTTTGCTCCTACGCCATTGATTTTAATCAACTGACGAAAGACATCGCGCTCTTTACGATCAATAAAACCGTAAAGCAGTTGCGCATCTTCACGCACATGAAAATGCGTCCAAATACTGGCCTGCTCATTGAGATGCAATTGACAGAATGACGGTAATGGCAGCTCGATATCATAACCCACACCAGAGGTCGTCATGATACAAACCATGGGTGCCATCAGATACTGCACCTGTCCGGTAATCAATCCAATCATCACTACTACCTCTTATAGGGGCTGCCATGAGCATGCCATATTATCGTCAATAACCAGCTTTTCTTGGTCTGAATTACTGATAAAAATTAACCATACCTTCAAGGCTGATCGGGCGAATCTTATGGGCTTGACCTGCTGAACCAAATGCTTCAAAACGATTGGTACAGATATCAGACATGGCTACCATAGAGGCTTTGAAGTATTTGCGTGGATCAAATTCACTTGGATTTTCTGCAAGGAATTTACGAATAGCACCAGTTGACGCCAAACGCAAATCGGTGTCGATATTCACTTTACGTACGCCATGCTTAATCGCTTCTACGATTTGTTCAACAGGTACGCCATAAGTTTCGCCGATATCACCGCCATTTTCATTGATCACTTTTAGCCACTCTTGTGGCACTGACGATGAGCCATGCATCACAAGGTGAGTATTCGGAATACGGACATGGATTTCTTTTACGCGCTCAATAGATAAAATATCGCCTGTTGGTGGGCGCGTGAACTTGTAAGCGCCATGACTGGTACCAATAGCAATGGCCAGTGCGTCGACATTGGTATCTTTAACAAATTGTTCCGCTTCGTCAGCACTGGTCAATAGCTGATCGTGCTCCAATACGCCTTCTGCGCCAGAGCCGTCTTCTTCGCCTGCCATACCTGTTTCAAGACTTCCCAAACAGCCAATCTCGCCTTCTACGGAAACGCCACAAGCATGTGCCATCTTAACTACTTCACGGGTAACACTGGCATTATAATCATAATCCATCGGCGTTTTACCGTCTTCACCAAGCGAGCCATCCATCATCACGGATGAAAAACCAAGTTGAATTGAACGTTGGCAAATAGCAGGAGACATACCGTGATCCTGATGCATGACCACTGGTATATGTGGCCATTCTTCGATAGCTGCGATAATCAGATGACGCAAAAATGCGGATCCTGCATAGTTACGGGCACCAGCACTGGCTTGGACAATGACAGGTGAGTCACAAGCATCCGCAGCCATCATGATTGCACGCATCTGCTCTAAATTATTGACATTAAAGGCAGGCACACCATAGTTATGTTCAGCAGCATGATCTAGAAGTTGACGCAAGGATATTAAAGCCATAAAACGCTCTCTGATTAAATTTTGAATAATGAATTAAAAACAACTTTTCAAACAACCGCTTTTGGAATAAAACGTGAGAATCACTAACCCGAAACCTTTGACGTGATAACGATTAACGCGTGATAAGTCACGCACAGTTATCCTTCGTCTTTAGAATAAGCAATACAGGGGCATTAGTGCGCGACAATTATAGCAAAAAATGCGCGGTCTTCGTAGCCGTTGCCACACTATTTGTTTATCTATCTATTTGCAGATTTAGCTTTTGTTGTGCACAAGTCTTGCACTTAACGACAATAAATGAAATTAAAAATTGGCAATGCAAAAAGCCTTGGTAATTACCAAGGCTTTTCTAGTATTTTGAGGGCTTATAAAGAAATGAACGACCTTTATTGTGCTTTAGCGAATCATAGATCTGCGACTTGCTTGGTCATTCATTAAATGCTTAGTACTGCTGCTCTGCTTCTACTGCGTTTTCACTGGCTTTATTCTCAACAGCAGATGCGCCATCGGCAACCACTTCAGCAGTATTGGCAACGGCTTCATTTGCGCCTACCACAACCGCTTCACCAGTATTTGCTAGTGCATCGGTAGCATCAGCACCAGCAGTTTCAGCGCCTTCAGCAACTTCAGCACCTGCATCTTGTGCAGCAACTTCAGCTTCAGCAGCTGTTTCTTGAGTTTCAGCAGCAGCAGCGTCAGCGTTTGCAGCGGTATCATCACCAGCAGACTCAACAGCAGCTTCAGCATTGTCTTCTGTTTGTTGGCTACAAGCAGTAACTGCGAAAGTACCAGCCAATACGCTAGCAAGTAATAAATGACGTTTTAACATAATAAACCTCTCATCAATAAAGCATGTCAAAATACATGGTTGCGCTATTTTATAGAGCACAAATGAGACATGCAATCATAATTTTCATTATAGAAACAAATAATTACTACTTAATAATAATCAATGACCAGCCACTTCCAAAACGCTTACTAATAAATTTTAAAATCAGCTTGTCACCACATTATTTTTATAGCCTAACTTAGATACTTACCACCAACTGTACATCTAATGTTAATAAATCAAGAAATCCGTTAAAGGATTATACTGCGATTTGCAACGCTTCTACGGCTGGGAGTACTTTGCCTTCTACAAATTCTAGAAAAGCACCACCACCTGTAGACATATAACTTACCCCATCGGCTATCTGATATTTATCAATGGCTGCTAAGGTATCACCGCCGCCTGCAATTGAGAAAGCGGCACTGTCTTTTACCGCTGAGGCTAGAATTCGCGTACCATTGCCAAAAGCATCTACTTCGAAAACACCTACCGGCCCGTTCCATAAAATGGTTTTCGCATTGATAACTGCTTCAGCAAGCTGAGTGGCGCTTTCTGGTGCAATATCCAATATCATATCGTTATCGCCAATCATATCGACCGACTTAATAGTGGCGGTTGCCTTTTGTAATGAGCCAGTGAAATCATCGAAATCAATCTCATTTTTATCGGCGACGACCACGTACTCTGGCAATAAAATGTCAGTTTTAGTCATGATCTCACGAGCAGTATCAACCAAATCCGCTTCGTAGAGAGAAGCGCCAACACTATGACCTTGAGCGGCTAAGAAAGTATTGGCAATGCCACCACCGACGATGATTTGTGAGCAAACTTCTGCCAAACTGTGCAAAACCTCTAGCTTTGTAGATACTTTTGATCCACCGACGATAGCCAACATCGGCTGCGCGGGCGTTTCAAGCGCTAGGCTCAACGCATCAAGTTCAGCTGCCAATAGTGGGCCTGCACACACGGTTTTGTCGGCTTGGCGCATGGCTTGGGTGACACCTTCTGTTGATGCTTGCGCACGGTGCGCGGTACCAAATGCATCCATTACGAATACATCGCATAAATTGGCGTATTTTTTGGCCAAAGTGGCATCGTTCTTCTTTTCACCTGCATTAAAGCGCACGTTTTCGAGTAGTACGACTTCGCCAGCTTTAATAGACACGCCTTGCGTTAGATAATCGCGATTGAGACTAACGGGCGTCGATAACTGTGATCCAAGTTTGTCTGTCAAATAATCTGCCACGGGTGCCAATGAATAGATCGTTTCAGGCGTGCCTTCGGTTGGACGCCCTAAGTGTGAACAAACAATAACAGCAGCGCCTTTTTCTAATGCCAATTTGATGGTAGGCAAACTTGCTTGCAGGCGTGCATCACTCGTGACTTTACCATCTTTAATGGGTACATTTAAGTCTTCTCGAATCAACACTACTTTATCCGTTAAGCTCAGCTCACTCATGCGCAAAAAATTCATTACCTGCTCCTATACATCAATCTATCGATTAATCTGTCTATTGAAAAACTAAGGTGACTATCATTACTAAAGTGTTTTTGTGAAAGGTGCTTATCAGCGCTTATTTCTTACATTCATATTACCCGCTGATTTCGCAAATTCTGTAGATTCTATCAATTTGTTTTTAGACTTTTTATCGCTCATATCTATGCTTATTTTATCCCTTTATTAAAGGGGCTAAACCAGCAAGAATTGACGGCGATGTATTCTACCAGTTTTCTGTCAAGAGCCATAAAAAAACGTGCAGTAAACTGAAACCTCATTAGTTTTTGTACCAGCCCTGTATGCAAGTTATGTAGACAAAAAAGTCATAAAAGTTTAAACGTCTCTTTAATCATCCGTAACATTTCGTGGTGGTAGTTGCCGATAAAGCCCTTTATGCTAGGCGTGTAAATAATAAAAACAACCTATTAGGAAATTACTATGAGTATTGACTTAAACCATGCTAAAGAAAGTTTACTAACCTTAAAAGAAGAGTATGAGACTCGAATTGATAAAATTGAAGATCACATTCAAAACCCACAAGATGATCTCAATGAACATTGGGAAGATCAGGCAATTTCTTATCGCCAAAACGATATGCGTCAAAACCTTAAGAGCGAGGCACGCCAAAGTCTAATCTATGTCGAAAATGCCTTAAGCCGTATTGAAAACGGCACTTATGGTGAATGTGAAGTATGCGGAGAGCCAATCGAAGCACAACGTTTGGAAGCCTTGCCTTACGCGACTCTATGCATGGAGCATGCCGCTTAAGCTCAAACTATCATACTGCAGGCGTTTTCCAATTCGAAAATGCTTGCTGCCATTGCTGACAACGATTAGCAATTTGCGCCACAGACAAATCCATCACATCTCCCACGACCGCTACATAAGTGATTGGCAGACCTGTTAGCTCTGACACATTTTCTGCCGTTAGACCGCCTATGACGCATATCTTTATATCCTCTTGACAGCCATCAGTTAGATGCTGACGAGAAATAATATTGGCGTTTGGTTTGGTTGTAGAAGTGAATATTGCGCCCATTGCTGCATAAGTTGCGCCATCGTTTTGCGCTTCCTTAACAAGAGCTACATCACCATGGCAAGTACGACCAATGACTTGGTTTGGAGCCAATTGCCGTTTGGCATCATCGATATTGCCATCTTGCTGACCAAGATGTACCCCAACGCCAAGTGCTGCCGCTAATTCAATGTCATCATTGATCACAACTGGTACGTTATAGGCGCGAGCCAAATCAACAATCTTAGAAGCTTCTTCATAGAGCCTCAACTTGCCATTTGGCAATTGCAATACCTGTTTGCGCCGAACCTGTAATAATCCGATAAGGCCTGTTGCCAGCGCTGCTTCTAACTTCTGATAGAGAAGCTCAAATTCATCGTCGTTGGTCAGTAGATACAGCTTTGGTATAGTAGAAATGATTGATTGGGTCATATAATTTATCCTTAATCTCAGCGCAATAAAAAGGCCGTTATATGATATAACAGCCTTATTAATTAACGTTAAGTCTGTGAACTTATACGGTGCGGCGAGTTGCTAAACTGTTTAGGATATTTTTGGCATCGCCCCAACGCGTGGCTGAGCTGTTCGCCCCTAAAATAACGATAATCGCTGGACGATTATTCACACGTGTTTCCATAACGACACAACGACCGGCTTCATTGATAAAGCCTGTTTTTGAGATACCAATCGGATAATCGCCAGCACGAACCAGCATGCTAGTATTATTGGCTTTATAAGTACGGTTACCATTAGAGTAATTCGATACAAAGAAATCATAGCTTTTGGTCGTAGAGAAACGACGAATCACATCATAATTACCAGCTGCCCGTACCATTTTGACCAGATCATTTGATGAGGCAACATTACGCTTATCAAGACCCGTCGGATCACCAAAGAAAGCCGTGGTCATCCCTAAATCTTGAGCTTTACGGTTCATTGCACGTATAAAGGCACTATAGCCACCTGGGTAATTACGCGCCAAACTTTTTGCCGCAGGATTTTCTGATTTCATCAATGCCATCAATAGCATTTCGGCACGGTTTAGACGATCACCTGATTTAAGATTCGAGCTCGCGCGTTTTGGACCTACGAAATCTTCAGGATCAAGCGTGATCTCTTCACGCATATCAAGACCAGCATCCAGCACCACCATAGCGGTCATTAATTTACTGATACTAGCCATAGGACGCGCAATGTCAGCATCTTTTTCATAAATAGACTCACCAGTCTCAGCATCGATTACAGCCACACTACGCGAATCAGTACTGATCGGAATCATGTCACTATTTCCGAATGCACCGCGGTACGTGGTGTTATAGCGGTTACTGTTGCTAGCAAAGTTATTGCTATTGGTGTTAGTGAGGTTGGTCGTGCCATAGCCATTATCGACTTTTTTAATGGCAGAACCGTTGGATTTGTACATGATGTTGCGTGCTTCTGATAAGCTATCCGCCCCACCCCAACTCATGCGAGCACTAGAGCCAGTATCAGTGCTACCATTAATAGTAAGTGCGGCTTGTGCAACACTGCCCAAACTCAATGAAATCATAGCGGCGATTAGCTGCTGTTTGGTTAATGGTAGTTGCTTCATTATGCCTCCTGCTTCCGTTATCACGTCAGTGACATGCTTTCTGACGCCTAGAACGTACGTAGCGTTTATGGATGTGTTTGTAAGTACTCGTATAGAGTTTTGGTATTTTTAGTGTATCATGGTTTGAATTGAAGTCTAATCTTCAAAGCCAATTTAGTAATTTATTTTGAACTAATTCAAATTTTGCTACAACTACTTTATATTTTAGAAACATTGGTTCACATTTCAGCAATGTATGCTCATTCTAACCGCTATAATCATTCACGTTCTGTTATGTTAAAGAATGATATCTTTATAATTCATTAACATTACTTCACGTTTTCAAAAATTGAAACAATCATTTAGATGACATAAATTTATCTATCATTCAGTATGTGTAACAACTCTCACTCTGACAAATAATAAAAGGCACAGTTATGATTAAAGTATTGGTAGTAGATGATCATGATTTGGTACGAATGGGTATTAGCCGTATGTTGTCAGATAGTGCCGATATCGAGGTTGTGGGCGAAGCAGATAGTGGCGATATGGCCATCAAGCTTGCCAAGCAATTGCTTCCTGACGTGATTTTACTGGATGTCAATATGCCTAATATTGGTGGTCTTGAAGCAACCAAACGTTTAATTCAACTTGATTTAGGACTTAAAATATTGGCAGTGAGTAGTATGGCATCTCAGCCTTACCCTTCTATGCTCATTAAAGCCGGTGTCAATGGTTACATCACTAAAGGCACACCGCTAGATGAGATGATCAGAGCCGTCAAAAAAGTTTATAAAGGCGGACGCTATTTTAGTCAGGATGTCGCTGAACAATTGGCAGATGTTTTATTATCAGATAATGCAAACTCACCTTTTGATTTGCTCAGTGATCGTGAAAAGCAGGTCGCAATGATGGTGGTTAATTGTCAAAGCCCTCAGCAAATCGCCGATCAGCTGTTTGTCAGTGTAAAAACCATCAACACTTATCGTTATCGTATTTATGAAAAAGTTGGCGTTGATAGCGATGTTAAGTTGACGCATTTGGCCATTCGCCATGGTTTGATTCAACCGTAGCTTTCTCAATAATTCTCTTAGCAACTTTTCTATAACGGTTCAATTATGAAACCTGTTACTGACATCGTCTCGACTGTCATCAAGTACTTACATCGTGATGATACGCTGCCTCTTCCGCAATTACGTAAATTGGGACTGATCTATAGCAGTTATCGCTTTATTGTCAGCGTGTTTTTTATGTTGATGGTATACATCAATGCGCGCACTGATAATAGCTCATTGCTACCAAGCTTCTTGCAGCAAACAGTACTCAGTTTTTATGTATTATTGAGCCTAATTTTGCTGGGTTTGTTTTACGTTGTGTCCAAAAAAATGCGGCGTCAGCTAGCCTTTGGTTTGGTGTTAGACGTCGTCATTTTAAGTTTACTTCTTTATACCGCTGGCGCACCTGATTTACAGTTAACTATGTTGTACATGGTTGTTGTAGCAGCCAGCTTTATGCTACTACATAGCTCACAAGCGTTAATCATCACATTACTGGCTATTATCTTTGTTATTTATCAACAGTTTTTTTATGCCATTGCCAATAGTATGAGTTTGGCCAATCTAAGCGACGCCCTACTCATGTCAGCCAGCTTTTTGGCAGTTGGTATTTTGAGTTGGTCTCTCTCACAGCGCTTAGTACAGCTTGAAAAAGTAGCAGCAAGTCATGCCAGAGAAGTTGAACGACTCAATGTCATCAATCAAGAAGTCATCACACAAATGGTAAACGGCGTCATTGTCATTGACAAACAACGTATTGTCTTAGCAAATCTTGCTGCACATCAATTGCTGAGTATGGCGCATGACCCAGCCGCCCAAGACCTCTCTACAGCTATCAATAATACACAAAATGATAAACGGCAGGCTCTACTCCATAACTTTCAGCAAAAGCTTAGTAAGCAACATACACAACTGCTCAAAGCGTGCTTATCAGTAGCAAGTGGTCAATCACGCAGCTTTACCTATGACTTGCCTGCCATAGCAAATGCTTCCGTATTTGGCAAGCTACGTGTGCAAATCACGCCATTAAAAGACGACAGCAAACTCGTTATTTTAGAAGATTTGCGCCGAGAACACGCCAGCGCGCAACAGTTAAAACTGGCCTCTTTGGGGCAGCTAACTGCCAGTATTGCTCATGAAATCAGAAACCCGTTGGCTGCTATATCGCAAGCCAGTCAGTTGCTAATGGAAGATATGGCTGAGCTCGATGCCAAAAATGCTGCAAGTGATAATCAAGAGAGCAGTTCCTCTTACCTTGACATGGCGGGCAATCATGAGCTTTATAAAATGATATTTTCGCAAACGAAACGTGTGAACCGTATTATCGAAGATGTCCTAAAACTGTCTCGTCAACAAAAGGCGAATCAGCAATCCATTGTATTGGCTGAGTGGCTTCCAGTATTTTTGGAAAACTACTTCAAAGGTCATGATGTTTTCTTACACGTAAAGACACAGCTTATTATCTCGTTCGATACCCATCAGTTAGAGCAAGTTTTAATCAATCTAATCAATAATGGTCTGCGTCACAGTAGCTATGCTCACCCCCATGCTTATGTAGAGATTGAGGTTTATTGTGTCGATAACGATGTTATAATTGATGCATTGGACGGTGGCACAGGCGTGAAAGCCGAAGAGTTGCAGCATCTGTTCAATCCATTTTTTACCACGGATCAAAAAGGCACTGGATTGGGGCTGTATTTATCACAAGCATTTTGTGAGGCCAACCAAGCCCGTCTGCTTTACGTTCCTGAGCACGAGAAAACCTGCTTCCGCTTAATAGCGCCTGCTGTCAACTCTGATATTTATGTATAAATGGTTAAAAGCAATATCAATACAAGTTTTTTGTGAGTAAGAAATTCTCTTCCTATCAGATATTTTATCCGAATGGTATGTCGATTTTTAACATTTAATAGCTATTGAATACAATGAGATGATGTATGACAACTACCGCACTAGTCGTTGATGATGAAGTGGATTTGTGCCGATTAATGCAGATAACGTTGACCAAAATGGGTATCAAAAGCGATGTGGCTTATACGTTGGCGCAAGCAAGAGCATATTGGCAAGAAAACAATTACGATTTTTGTTTGACTGATTTGAAGCTACCTGATGGATCGGGGCTAGAATTGGTAAAAGAAATCAGTAACAGCTCTAATAGTCCCATCGCTGTTATTACAGCGCATGGCAGTATGGATCTTGCCATAGAGGCATTGAAGCTTGGGGCATTTGATTTTGTTAACAAACCGCTTGAGTTACCGCGTCTACGTCAACTGGTAGAAAGCGCTTTAAAGGTTATCCATCAAGACAATGAGGCAAATGCCACACCAGAATCTTCACCTGAACAAAAACTGTTAGACGCTCGACTGATCGGTAATTCTGCCGTGATGACTCCTTTGAAAAATACCATATTAAAGCTGGCACGCTCACAAGCCCCTGTATTCTTATCAGGCGAGTCAGGTACAGGTAAAGAAGTGGTTGCTCGACTGATTCATGATATCAGTCCGCGTAGAGATGGCAGTTTTGTGCCAGTGAATTGTGGGGCGATACCGTCCGAGCTAATGGAGTCAGAATTTTTCGGTCACAAAAAAGGCAGCTTTACAGGTGCCGTGGCTGACAAACAAGGCTTATTTCAACAAGCAAATGGTGGCACGTTATTTTTAGATGAGGTCGCGGATTTGCCACTTGCAATGCAAGTCAAGTTGCTGCGTGCTATTCAAGAAAAAACCGTGAGAGCCATTGGTGACACAAAAGAGATACCCGTTGATATTCGCATACTCTCTGCCACTCACAAAAATTTAAGTCAACTTGTACAAGAGGGTGCGTTTAGACAGGATTTGTATTATCGCATCAACGTGATTGAATTAAAGTTGCCGACACTCAATACTCGCCGTGATGACATACCTGTTTTGGCTGAGCATTTCTTAGGAATGATTGCTCATGAATGGCAATTGGAAACACCGCCCTCGTTAACAACTGAGGCGCGCGCGCGATTGCAACAGCATAATTTTGCTGGAAACGTCCGTGAACTGCGTAATGTACTAGAGCGTGCAGTGACTCTAGCAGAAACATCCTTGATTGATATCAGTCATTTGGGCCTTCCTGATCTAGAAGACGGTATGGGTTATCAACCAACCGCTTCTCAAGCTCGTCACAATCATACTGATAGTGATACGCGCCTTGATCAAACAGCCAATGCGCCTATTACCACTCAACCAATAGAAGATAACAGAGACACTATCCGATCCACAGATAAGACCATAAACCCTGAGCAAACGACGACTAATCTACACCCGTACCGTACTAATATGCAACATTACCCTTCAATGGTACAACGTCAAGCCAGTCGCCAAACAGAAGCATTGAGCAATGCAAATCTCCGTCATGATGTAGAAACAATTACTCAAGCATCAAATCAACCGGATGTAGGTGAAAAGGCAAACTTGAGCGAACTGGCTGACGTTCAACTGCCCCTCCAAGGGTTAGAGCACTACCTACAAGAACAAGAAAAACAGCTGATTATTACCGCCTTAAAACAAGCTGGCTGGAATAAAACTCAGGCAGCCAAATTACTAGGAACGACTTTTCGATCTTTACGCTATCGCATGAAAAAACTGGACATCGCCGAAGATGAAGCTGATGAATAGTATGCTATGACAATAGTTTAATAAGAATAAGCAGCCATAACGCTGCTATGTTCTACTTAGTTATATTCCCTTCTGCCACATTGACTTCTGATGCAGGCTTTCGGACAAACCGAATGCCTGTCTCAAGCACACGCGCTTTTAGCAAATCCAGCGCTTGTTGCTCCCAAGTGCTTTCATTGCCTGATAAAGTCACATCTGGTTTGACACCAATCCCATCAATTTTACCACCTGCTGCGGTCATATAGTTGGCGACGGTGAGCTTGACAGCTTGCTCATCATTGAGGGGTACGACCGACTGTACAGAGCCTTTTCCATAGCTGACTTCTCCCACAATCGTGGCGCGCTTTTGTGCCTGTAAGCTGCTAGCCAGTACTTCTGCTGCAGATGCTGAATAGCGATTCTGCAACACAACCATTGGTAAGCGCTTGAGTATCGCATCACCCTTAGTGGACAATACACGGGAGCCATCTTGACGTGCTTGTACTTGTACCACGTCAGCATCTTCCATAAACAAACTGGCGACATTTATCGCGGAGGTCAACACGCCACCTGGATTGTCGCGCATATCGAGCAGAATACCAGTGACAGGAGAATCTAGGTTGATTAAACCTTCCAACAACTTCTCGCGACTGTTGTTCTGAAAGGCAGGTAATTTAATCATCGCAATACCATCGACAAGCTCTGTTTCAATGATTTGAGGGTGGCTATGGTTACGCTGCAATGTAGTAGTATGCTTGCGGCGACCAGCTTTTGAGGTGACAATATCAACTTGTGTACCAGCGATTCCAGTTAAAAGCTGCTCAATATCATTACTCTCTTTATCTTCATCCAGCTTGAACTCTCCGACTTGATGCAGATAATCACCAACAGCAATCCCCTTCTTATCAGCGGGTGAATCATCGACCACCTCTGTGATGACCCAGTACCCTACTTCTTGCTGGTAATCCACCTTAATACCAATATCACCTACATCACCTTCTGTAAATGCTCGAAGATTTTCGTAAGCTTCAGCATCTAAAAACTCAGCATGACTGTCAAGCTTTGTAAGCATACCACTCATTGCGTTGTTGAATAGCTCTTCATCATTAACCGCATCAACATACTCACGGCGCACCAAATCCACGACAGCCACAAAGGTTTTGAGCGTCTCTGGAGAAATAGCATTTAAGGAGACTTTGGCAACCTCAGGTGGAATATTCGTATCAATGTCATTTGTGTCATCTATTAATGCCGTCTCATCTGGCACGCTGTCTATTGAATCGTCATAATCGTCTGCAGCATCTAACATATCAGCAATACTTGATAAATCATCCCCATTGTCTTCGGCTGCTATCTCATCAGCGTTTAAACTGATGAGTTGTAAACTTGCCGTAGGGTTATCGCTAGGCTGATTAACAGGCACGGTTGCCGCTTGTGCGCATACAGTAGCCCCTAGTCCAAATACACCTACTGTTAATGCTCGCTTAACAGCAGTAGTCGCTATAGATACCTTTATCGCAGGTTTACTCAATCGCTTGGACCTAGATGCGCGAATAAAATAGATAGGATGCATAAGAGAACTCGTTTAGATAGTAAAATGTACAGAACAGTTATAAGGTAGAGAACTGCTATTGAGTAAAAACAGTGAGTATTTGCTTGTAAGATAGCATCAAGGGCAGCTCTAAACTAGAGTAGTATTGCAAGTGCTCACAATTCTAATAACCAGTGTCACCTATATTAACCTTGCCAAGCTTACTGGTTATTATGACAGTGCTCACCTTCTTCATAATTTTTATCATCAAAAATATTAAAAATCGAGCAAGGTTTATGAAAAAAGGAAAGGATAATACATACCCTTTCCTTCTTTTACGCTGACTATAGTATGTAAAACTGACTTATGATATTGGCACTAACAGACTTTCACCTGTCATTTCAGCTGGCGTATCCATGTTCATTAATGCCAAAATAGTTGGTGCAATATCACTTAATTTACCACCGCTACGTACTTGTAATTTTTGTTCACCTACATAAATCAGTGGTACATGTTCAGTAGTATGCTGAGTATGCACTTGTCCACTTTCGTAATCTTGCATTTGCTCACAGTTGCCATGATCAGCAGTGATAAGCATATCGCCATCAGCAGCTTGCACTGCTGCTGCCACGCGACCGACACAAACATCTAATGCTTCTACAGCCTGAACCGCTGCATCAAAAACCCCTGTATGTCCTACCATATCACCGTTGGCATAGTTCACAACCAGTACATCGTATTTGCCCGACTCAATAGCAGCGACTAATTTATCCGTCACTTCAGGTGCACTCATCTCAGGCTGTAGATCATATGTTGCCACATCTGGAGAAGGCACCAAAATGCGTGTCTCGCCTTCGTACTCTTCTTCTCGACCGCCACTAAAAAAGAAAGTTACGTGAGCGTACTTTTCAGTTTCAGCGATACGCAATTGAGTTTTACCCTGATCTTGTAGATATTCGCCAAGTGTATTGTTCAAAGACGTTGGATAATAAGCAATGCTCGTTTTTGAATTGTCAGCCAACACATCAGAGTATTTAGTCAACATCACAAACGCTGCAAGCTTGGGCTGCTTTTGACGGGCAAAACCAGAAAATTCATGATCTGGTAATACAAAGGCTTGCGCAAGCTCACGTGCACGATCAGCACGGAAATTCATAAAGATAAGTGCGTCGTTGTCATCGATGGTATAAGGCACCTCATCGCGCCCTATTACCGTGGTCGGACTGATAAACTCGTCCGTTTCACGGGCTTTATAGGCAGCTTGTACCGCACCATCCGCTCTAGTTGCTAGACGATCTGCCTTGCCTTCTGTGAGCAGCTCATACGCTTTTTGTACTCGATCCCAGCGATTGTCACGATCCATCGCGTAATAGCGTCCAATAATAGTCGCAATTTGCACTCGTCCGCCTTCGTAATGTGCATTTAGTTTATCAATATGCGCACGTAGGCGATCAACATATTTATCAGCAGATTTTGGTGGCGTATCGCGTCCATCTAAGAAGCAATGAACAAAAACGTTTTTGGCGCCATGTACTAAGGCTGAATGACACATGGCCTCAATGTGATCTTGATGTGAATGCACTCCACCATCCGATAATAATCCCATAATATGTACATTACCGCCAAGCTCATTGGCTGCCTTTACCGCATTCACCAGCGCTTCATTTTTGTAAAAGTCACGATTGGCAACCTCGCTTGATATGCGAGTAGAGTCTTGATAAAGGACACGACCAGCGCCCAGATTCATATGTCCCACTTCTGAATTACCAAACTGACCATCTGGCAATCCCACGTCTTCACCTGACGCGGATATTAACCCATGTGGATATTTTTGATAAATTTTATCCAAATTGGGCATACTGGCAGCGGCAATCGCATTATCTTTATCATCTTCACGATGTCCAAAACCATCTAGTATCATTAAAACGCGCGGCACTTTTTTGTGTGGCTCGCCATCTTGCCCATTAACAAGCTTGGTTTGATTGTCGTCGATAAATTCTGATTGTTGCTGATTGTTGGTCATGGACTACCGCTCCTCAAGTGAATGAACGCTTACAATACTGTATTGGGAATTGAAAAGTGCTGTATCGGAAATTTGAAAGTTCCTATCTTAACACACATCTCAAAATAGCTGAAAAATCAACCCCTATGTTCACTCAATAGGCAGTCCTATTTCTTGTATTCTTATTGGCTGCAAAATGTAGTAAAACTTACGGTTAACCCTACTCTCTACTGAAGCCACGTATCAATCTGTAAATCAAGCTTGCAATCATTCAGGCCATTGGTTAAGATAATTATATTCTGAAGTGTTGGCTAGTAGATGTTTATTCCCTGAGCCGATAATGCTTTACCAGGATGTGGTACCTATCGCCTCATTGTGTATGCCTGCACTGCTTGCAGTGTATCAGGAAACCTGCCGAGGTGATGACGCATCCGCCCTGAACTTCACGGTTCATGGGTCACCATCTTACGGCGGCACTTCGGTTGTTCTATTCGGTTCGTCATTGATTTGTTTATAAATGCATATTTGTAGAAAATTAATAGCCACCAATCAAAAACCCCTTTCGCTATAAACGAAAGGGGTTTTTTTATGCCAATTTTTTATTTAAAACTTATCAGACCGCTACTATACTATTCATCATTGGCAGACTTTGTGATTTTTTTCACATCTTTGGGTATATTTTTCGCTGTACCGTCGACGGTTGTATTTTGTTTAAACACATCACCAAATGGATTCTGCTGCTGACCAAATGGACTTTGTTTGTTCATACCACTTGCACCGCCAAATGGGTTTTGGCCACCCATATTACCGAATGGATTTTGACCGCCGCCCATCTGCTTGGCCATCATCTCCATCATTTTTTGCTGATTGTTCATCACATAGTTATTGGCCACGTCTTTTAGTTTCTTTTGTACTGGTGGTAAGACCACCAATAAGGCAATAAGGTCACTAAGCACACCTGGAATCAGTAACAAAATACCTGCCGCAGCCATGGCCACACTTTTCATCATGGTAGATTCTTGTGGACGCATTGCAGGATTCATCATGCCGCCAGCTTTCATTTGCTGCGCCATTGGATTAAGGGATGCCATGCCTTTACGAATGAGTGAAATACCGATGACTGCAGCGATAATAAACCATATGAAAACCCACCAGCCACTTATAAATTGTGCAAGTAAATACCACAATAGCATTTCGATAATAAACCAAACGATGGCAATACCAACTATCTGACCCATAAAGTGTCGTCCTATAAAATAAAAACCAATAAATTAAGTGCCATACAAATTAAAATGGCTAACATATGATGTATATGGGGATTGATTGCTATACTATCAAACTTACGGCTTATTTTTAAGCCATAAAACAAAATGTAAGTAAGACGGAAGACTATGGCAATTATTATCGGTATTGATCCCGGTTCACGTATGACAGGTTATGGCATTGTTCAGCAAACTGGCGATAAGCTAACCTATATTGATGCAGGTACGATTCGCACAGACACTAAAGAGATGCCCGAGCGCCTTAAACGCATTTTTAATGGTTTAACGCGTATTACTCAGCATCATCTAAAATATGCGGATGAGCCAATTTATACGGCTATTGAGCAAGTATTTATGGCAGAGAACCCTGACTCTGCGCTTAAGCTTGGTCAGGCACGAGGTGCTGCCATTGCAGCCATGGTAGCCCTAGATTTAGAAGTTTCAGAGTATACGGCGCGCCAAATCAAGCAAGCGGTTTGTGGTTATGGCGCGGCCGCCAAAGAGCAGGTACAAGAGATGGTTTGTCGAATACTGTCTTTAGACGTAGTGCCACAAGCGGATGCCGCAGATGGACTTGCCTGCGCAATCTGTCATGCGCATTCCAGTCATTCGATGAATAAGTTGATACTTAATAGTGCGATGCGTGGACGCGGGGCTTCTAAGAAAAAAGGACGCTGGCGTTTGACTGAAGAAGATCTCGGCAATCTGCGATAAAAGCCTGTCACCATAAAAAAAACGCGCTACTAGGCGCGTTTTTTTATTCTAAATATGATAAGTGTAGTAGAGAATAGACTGGCCAAATATTTTTACTCAGCGACTGCACTTTCAATCACAGCGTCCAATACATAAGCATACGCCTCACTTGGTGCCTCTAGACGGTTATCATTTGCAGCAGTATTTGTGTCCGCATCTAAAGCATAACGCTGTATGCGTAGCACTTCGTCATGCTTACCATCCGGCTGATAACCATCAATAACGCCAGCAAATGGCGCCCACTGCCCTTCACTACTCTTAATTCCCTGATTATCATAGGTAATGGGTTTGACTTGCAAACACATCTCAGAAGTAGTGTCATTACAAGACGTTTTCTTGGCATTCACGGCCCAAAATACCGTCTCACCTTTACTATTATATTTGGCTTGATCCGTAAGTTGACCTTCCCAAACCAATGTGGTTTCTTCATTCGTGAGCTGAGTCAATACTGCCTGTTCTTCTTGAGAAGCATCATTTTTTGTCACTACTATTTGACTATCGCCTTCCATCAGATCAATCAAGCTATTTTCAGCGGCATTCAGATCAGCACATAGCATTTTAGTACTCATACTGTCATCAACGCTTAAAACCGACCCTTGTAATTGATAATTGGCACTGATCGTATTACAACCGACGCTATAATTTAAAGTGTTCTGACCTTGGTACTGATTGAAAGACAGTCTTACTTCATCTTTAACAACTGCCAATTCATTCAGTGGCTGGGACTCATTACCCATGACAGATACAAGCGTCCATCGATGATCTGATAGAGTAGAGATCATTGCTTGTTCAGCACTTTTATTGTCTGTTATAGGCTCATCAGTCGTTTCATCTGCATCAGACGCCATGACCTCATTATCGACCGCTTTAGCATGTTCTGTCTTTTCTTTTTCGTTAGTCGACGTAGAATTTTGACAAGCGCCTAACGCCAAACTTGCTACCAACATACTTGGTAATATTCCCAATTTAAAAGACAGTGTCCTAAAAGATAATCTCATAACAGTCATGCCTTACGATTGCCTTTTTTACAATTTAAACGCTTTATAGTTCAAGAAAGTGTTATATACACCTTTTCGGGGCGAAACAATCTACTCACTATATCGTTAGTGATTTTTGTCATTGTAACAAAATGTTTGATTTTATAAACATATGGTAATGATTCTCTTTACTTTAATTGGCACCACTATCTGTGCAGTCAACTTGAGTAAATCAAGAGTCATTACCATTATGTGAAGATGTGACTTATAAATAATTCCAAATAAGTAAATATTTTGTCTTATTTATTTTCATCTGTGGATTTTGCTTTTGACATGTTTGCAATGCTAAAACGGTCGTTCATTTTCTGATAAAAACGCGCAAGATTTTCACCTTGAGCATTAGGATCCACTTTGAGTAGTTTGCCAAAATCCAACCCAAGGTATAAAACGATATCAGCGAAACTTAATTGCTCCCCGACTAAGTACTCACGACCTTCCAAAACCGTTTCAAAATAAGCCAACGCTTTGTTTGAACGTGCAATAGAGGGCGCAACAAACTCTGGCACTTGCTCAACGCGCTGCGCTTTTGAAGGATGACTGTGTTGAAACGCGAGCATATAGTTATATAGAACTTCAAATTCAGCAATGCGGCGCATTGAGCACACTTGCGCGCGCTGTACTACATCATTGCCCATCACAGAACGCTCACCATAGACGCGGTCAAGGTATTCGCAAACTGCCTGAGAATCATTGAGTATCGTATTATCGTCCAACTTCAACACTGGCACTGTCTGCATAGGATTTATCTTAGTAAACGCCTCTGACATCTGCTCATTATTAGCAAAATCAATGTCCACTACATCGATATCATCCATGTCATCAACATCAATTCCTTTTGATGCCAATAAAATAAGCGCTTTACGTGGATTGGGTGCTGTACGGGTGATGTATAATTTTTTCATGGAAAACTCCTTGTAAAATGGAATAAAAAAGCAACTTAGCACGGTTAAATTTTATAGTTTATAGAGAGAATGGATAGTTTCTGATTAGAACCACGATATCTATGTGTCGACTCAATGCTTTCAGAGACGAGCTAACAAACAATCAAGCTAACAAAAAATACTGTTCAGATAAAATCCAATGCTCTCGTCATCATAGCAAAACCTTACTACCACTTGTTATATGAATAGTAAAAAGCCCCATAACATTACGTTATAGGGCTCTATATCTTCAGTAAATATCCATACATACTTGAATTATTTATTAGGCGCAGGCGTTGTACGTAGATAAGGCTTAATCTCTTTATGGCCTTTCGGATACTTGGCTGCGATGTCTTCGTTTTTTACGCTTGGTGGAATGATCACGTCGTCACCATCTTTCCAATCTACTGGCGTTGCGATATTGTACTCATCAGACAATTGTAGCGCATCAATAACGCGAATGATTTCATCAAAGTTACGACCACAGCTGGCAGGATACGTTAGGGTCAAACGAACCTTTTTGTTTGGATCAATAATAAAGACACTACGCACTGTATGTGTGCTATCCGCATTTGGGTGCATCATATCGTACAATTCAGCCACTTCTTTGTTAGGATCAGCGATAATTGGGAAGTTCATCTCAGTACCTTGAGTCTCACCGATGTCACTTGCCCATGCCTTATGATCTTCTAGGCTATCGACAGAGATACAAATCGGCTTAACATTGCGCTTTTGGAACTCGCCATTTAATGCAGCTGCACGACCAAGCTCAGTGGTACATACTGGGGTAAAATCGGCTGGATGTGAGAAGAATACCACCCAGTTGTCACCTGCCCACTCGTGGAAATTGATATTACCTTCTGTAGTCGCAGCATCAAAATTTGGTGCGGTATCGCCTAAACGTAAATGTGCCATGCTTTATTCCTTAGCTATGTTGATGAACGCTTCTATCGACACTTGGGCCTCGCGCTCTATTATTATCATCGATGTGCTCAGCTATAAAAAGTGCAGAGCACATCCGTAAAAACTGACTTTATCTTAACAAACTGGTTATGAATGTCTTGTGACGGATTGTAATGCCGTTATTCCCGTTATACCTAAGCAATAATATTGTTAAAAGTTCAATTCCAATCTGTACAAACCTTAAACCACCATACCCGAATCCCATAAACAAAACTCACCAAACTTACCCTTTTTGCTCGTACCACCAGCGGCACGTCCAGCATCCGTTAACACCAACTCACCCTCCTGCGCTTCTAGATAACCAGCTGCAAGCAGTTTATCATTCAATTCTTGCGTCTTAAAGCCGAGTTCTTTAGCAAGCTTGGCTGTCGTCAGTTTTGAATAGTTAGGCGTGGTTTCGATTGTGGGCGCAGTTGACATCACTGGCGACTGAGACGTCGTGCTTGCTGTCTTAGTGTTAGAGTCAGGTTTGCTTTCAGACTCACTCACTTTTTCTAACGACATTCTGACTTCATCACTGATACGAATAATACGCTGGGCTTCTTCGTAAGTATCGGCATAGAGCTTGGCGTCATCATTGCGATAAATCAGTACACCCATTTCATTGTTATTGACCTGACTGAATTCATAAAGGTTCAAACTGGTAATGATGCATTCGTTTTCATTCAAATAACATTTAGCATGCAAGTTTTTGCAAAAACTGGTACGGATAAACGTTAGATTTTTTAGCCAGTTTATTTCTTCAGGATGTAAGTCATTTTTGCCATAGACGATGCGAATATCTATTTTCAAACGATTGCGGTCTTCAAGCAACTCTTTGATACGCTCATTCAGCTTAAGGTAAGGACTAATAATAATCAATCTGTCAGACGCATTTTTAATCAATTCTTCTAAATGGTAAGTCGTCCCACTGCTGTTCAAAAACTTTGCCATGCTTATTTCCTCAAAGATTACTGTCAATAATTTTATCATTGTCCACAAAAAAGCCCATTCCTAGCGTACTAGAAACGGGCTGGTTTGCAAACTACTATTGTTCAGTATTTTCTTAAAATATACTCTGAGCCATCTGCTACATTAAGCAGGCTTATAAGTGTCACGTAAGCTTACGATTTGATTAAATACGGGCTTATCACTGGTATGATCCTCGCTATCAGCGATAAAGTAGCCTTCACGCTCAAACTGGAAACGCGTGCCAGCTTCAGCATTCGCTAATGATGGCTCAACCACTGCTTGTAGCTCAGTCATTGAGTTCGGATTGAGCGCTTGATGTAAATCGCTCACACTACCTGGGTCTTCCACATTAAATAGTTGCTCGTACATACGTACGGTTGCAGGCACACCTTGGCTCGCTGATACCCAATGAATGACGCCTTTGACTTTACGACCTTCAGGATTGTTACCCAACGTCGCAGGATCAATCGTTGCTTTTAACTCAACGATATTGCCATTGTCATCTGTAATATGTTCGGTCACTGCCAATACATAGGTATTACGCAAACGAATTTCTGGTTTCTCTGGTGATAAGCGCTTATAACCTGCGGGTGGTTCAATCTCGTAATCGCCTTGGTCAATATATAAAGTTTCAGTGAAAGGTATTTCACGTTCGCCCATATCGACGTTAGGATGATTCGGCTGAGTTAACCAAAGAGTTTGCGCAGCATCATCGAAGCGTGCATTGACGCTCTCAGCTTTTTGCGACTCCCACTCACTGACCGCTTCTGCAAAGTTAGTGATCGTCACTTTTAATGGCTTTAACACCGCCATCCCGCGTGCTGTCGTGGTTTCTAGTGACTGACGAACGCTAAATTCTAACGAGCGAAAATCGACGACGCTATCAGATTTGGTCACACCGACGCGATCACAAAAATCTCGTAGACCTTCTGCCGTATAGCCTCGGCGGCGCATACCAGCGATGGTCGGCATACGTGGATCATCCCAGCCGCTGACGATGCCTTCGTCGACCAA
The DNA here is from genome assembly GCF_001606025.1 of Psychrobacter alimentarius. NCBI lineage: Bacteria > Pseudomonadati > Pseudomonadota > Gammaproteobacteria > Moraxellales > Moraxellaceae > Psychrobacter > Psychrobacter alimentarius. Next base: position 2,362,538 of record NZ_CP014945.1, read on the forward strand.
TTGTTTTAATTTGCGCTTACTGGTCATCGTATGATCGACATTTAAGCGGCTAAACTCATACTGATGCGGGGCCACGTCAAAGCCAATTTTTGCAATCACCCAATCATAAAAAGGACGGTGATCTTCAAACTCTAGCGTGCATAACGAATGGGTAATACCTTCAATGGCATCAGACAGCGGATGAGCAAAATCATACATGGGGTAGATGCACCACTTATCACCCGTTTGATGATGCGATTGATGCATGACACGGTAGATAACAGGGTCACGCAAGTTCATGTTTGGGCTTGCCATATCAATTTTGGCACGCAAAACTGCTTTGCCTTCCGCATATTTGCCTTCTTTCATGTCGTTAAAGAGTGTTAAATTGTCTGCAACACTGGCATCACGTTGGGGCGAAGGCGTTCCGGCTTCACTAAACGAGCCACGGTTCTCTTTAATCTGCTCAGGTGATTGCAAGTCTACATACGCATCGCCTTGCTCAATCAGCTGCACAGCCCATGCATATAACTGATCAAAATAGCTTGACGCATGATACGCTTCTCCCACCCAGTCAAAACCCAACCACTTAACATCACTTTCAATGTTATCAATATAATCTTGCTTTTCTGCGGTTGGATTGGTGTCATCAAAACGCAAATTACATACACCGCCGAACTCTTCTGCCACGCCGAAGTTCAGACAGATAGATTTTACATGACCAAGATGCAAGTAGCCATTTGGCTCAGGCGGAAAGCGGGTCACGATTTGCTGGTATTTTTGCGCATTGACATCGTCACGAATGATATTACGAATAAAGTCGTTTTTTTGTTCATCTTTTTGTACGGGGTTACTTGAGTGCTCACTCATGGGGTATTGCTCCTAACGCAAATTGTCAATTCATGACACGTGCCATTACGCATCATGGAAAAGTCGAATCAAACTTTTGGCTAAAAAATAAAATGGTAATGAAAAGTTGAGCCATAAAAACAGTGGGTTATAAAACCGCACTATTTGCTCGCATGATGGTCGGAAATGTATAAAGTTGCGTTATTCTATCAGCTTTTGCAAAGGCATTAACAGCCTGATACATGACACAGGATAAAAAAGCCGTTAGACTACCCATGACTTTTTATCAACCAACTTTTTAACCACCACTTGACAGTGCCATTTAAGGTACTGCAATTAAAAAAGGAATATCTCATGGTAGACATGCCACCAGTAGTAGAACTTGACACCAATATGGGTGCAATCGTTATCGAACTCAATGAAGAAAAAGCGCCAAAGACGGTAGAAAACTTTTTAAACTATGTAAAATCAGGTCAATATGACGGTACGATTTTCCATCGCATCATTGATGGTTTCATGATTCAAGGCGGCGGAATGGACGCTGAAATGAATGAAAAGCCAACCAATGCGCCTATCGAAAACGAAGCGGACAATGGCCTAAAGAACGATAAAGGCACTATCGCAATGGCACGTACGCAAGATCCGCATTCAGCCACTAGCCAGTTCTTTATCAACGTAAAAGACAATGACTTCCTAAACCATTCTGGCAAAAATATGCAAGGTTGGGGCTATACTGTATTTGGTAAAGTCACAAGCGGTATGGATGTGATTGAAAAGATGAGAAGCGTACCAACGGGTCGTTTTGGCATGCATGCTGATGTGCCAAAAGAGCCAGTCGTTATTAACTCAGCGACTATCGTTACTCAGTAATAGTTATTTAGTAGCAGCGGCTTAGCCACTGTGAATTCATGAGTATTACTCAATAAAGCTTGTTGGGTAATACTCGTTATCCGATAAGTTATAAGGACCCAGATAAATGCAAAGTTTTAATCATTTAATCACGACCCGACCTCATGAGGTACGGCAAGTTTTGATTAGCGACCTGCATTTATCGTTAGATGAGCCTGCCTTAGTGCAGGCTTTTTTGGCACTGCTTGATGACTGCCTTGCTCTGCCCGCGCTCAAACGCTTATTCATTTTAGGTGATTGGTTTGAGGTATGGCTGGGTGATGATGTGTATCTGTCCCTATTAAAAGAGAAAAGGTCAGATGAGGCACGTCAAGGGCATTGGTTGACGCCCCTTATCATTAAGTTAAAACAATTGCGCATACAGGGCTGTGAGATACTGGTTATGCATGGCAATCGTGATTTTCTATTGGGTCGAGGGTTTTGTCATTTATTCGGTGGTGAGTTGATTGAAGAGCCTTATAACTTAACAGTCGGACATCAAAACTATCGCTTAGAACATGGCGATGCCTTGTGTACTGATGATAAAAAGTATCAGCTGTTCCGCAAAGTGATGCGTCATCGTATGACACAGTGGTATTTGCTCAATAAACCCTTAGAAAAACGCTTGGCCATCGCGGATAAAATGCGTAAAAACAGTCAGCAAAATAATGCCAATAAAGCGGCTTATATTATGGATGTTAATGATGATGCAGTCGCTACCGTCATGACAAATAATGATGCCTTACTACACGGGCACACCCACAGACCCGCTATTCACCCAATCGCTAATGGTAAAAAACGTTATGTACTTGGTGATTGGCGTCTGCTCGGTAAAGACAAACGTCAACCAACAGTCAGTGCCGTTATTGGGGTCATTACTTCGCCACAAAACTCAAACGATGACGCTCAATTTGATCTAATTGAATTTAATTTTAAAATCGTTTAGTAACGTGCGTTCACTTCAAAATGATTTGCTCTAACACAATTTACTCTAAAATAAAGAGGGTCTGTCGCTTATGCAACAGACCCTTTTTTAAATGGTTTTTATGTGACTCAGATAAAAATCAATTACTAGAATTAAGGCATCAATTTAAAGAAATGTTGGCGATAATGTTTTAGCTCACGAATAGAGTCACGGATATCATCCAATGCCAAATGGCTGCCACCTTTCTCAAAACTTCTCAAAATATCAGGACGCCAGCGGAAACAAAGCTCTTTGATGGAAGACACATCAAGATTGCGATAGTGAAAGAACTTCTCAAGCTCTGGCATTTGACGCGCCATAAAGCGGCGATCTTGACAGATAGAGTTACCACACATGGGCGATTTACCACTATCGACCCATTTGTTTAAAAACTTAAGCGTTTCCGCTTCTGCTTCTGCTAGTGTCACGGTACTGCGGCGTACACGATCGACCAATCCTGACTGACCATGCTGCTTGGTATTCCAATCATCCATCTTATTTAAGACTTGATCCGATACCTTAATCGCAAAAACAGGGCCTTCAGCAAGGACATTCAAATCCTCATCAGTAACAACGGTAGCAATCTCGATAATCTCATCGTTTAAGGTATCGAGTCCGGTCATCTCTAGGTCAATCCATACCAACCCTTTTTTGCCTTGATTTTTGATTTTAATCTTATTGGGATGGTCGCCGGTGGTCATAAAATATCCTATGTTCAATGAAGTTTGAGACAAAATTACTGAGCGCCTGTGGGTTTAAAATAAGTAAAACATTACAAAACCACTGTCTGTCATAGGCGCTTTAGGCTGTATGTTAGCAAATTTTCACGCTACACTTAGCAATATTTTTCTAATAGGTCAAAACCCATGGCATTAATCCGGCAACGCAAACTCACCAAGCAACAGATTCGTCGTATCGACAAGCAACAGCTGGCAAGTCAAGACAGCATCGATGACAGTTTGATGGATGGTGTAGTCATGGCGCATTATGGCAAGCAGCTAGAAGTCCAAGTGACCAGCTTGCCAGCCGTGATACCCGTGCAGCCGGAGATTGCGCCTGATGATCCAGAGCCGTTCTGGCAGACTCTCGAATTGGGCGATATCTGGCGTTGTCATGTACGCACCAACTTGCCCATGCTTGCTGCTGGCGACCACGTACGCTGGAGCGCAGATTCCAATACGGGCTTTGGGCGTATTGAAGCGGTTAAACCACGTACCTCGTTGGTCTCACGGCCAGATCGTTATCATAAGCTCAAGCCGGTTGCTGCCAATGTCGATATTCTCGCCATCGTATTTGCGCCGCTGCCAGCTGCCGCTCCTACTCTCATAGATCGCTACTTGGTCGTTTGCCATCATGCTGGCGTCAAGCCATTACTGGTATTAAACAAAGCAGATCTGCTAGCACAAGAAAATGGTGTCAATACCAATGAGCTACTGGCGCAATATGCCGCCCTTGGTTATGAGAGCGTGCTTACCTCTGTTGATTGTCCTGAAAACATTGCTGATAATGATGAGCAAATAGGCCTTGATGAATTAAAGCGTTATATAGACAAAAAACTGGTCATCTTTGCTGGACAATCTGGCGTTGGAAAGAGCAGTTTAATCAATGCGCTATTGCCCGACTCTGGTCAGAGCGTCAATGTCATCTCTGAAAACTCTCAACTTGGACAACATACGACGACGACTAGCCGCTTGCTACCATTCAATCCAGACGATTTAACCCAAGGCGGTATCGTTGATACGCCCGGTATTCGTGAATATGGTATTTGGCACTTAACCCCTGATGACATCATTTCAGGCTTCGTTGAGCTTGCACCACTGGCTGGCGATTGCCAATTCCGTGACTGTCGCCATACTCATAACAGTAAAGGCTGCGCCCTTTGGCAAGCAGTGGCTGATGGTACAGTCTTGCAACGCCGCGTTGAAAACTTGGTTACGCTCAGAGAAGAGGCGGATACCAAGCCTTACTAAGCATTGCTTTATTAAGGGTTAAACGCAAGGTTGGTCATCACACGTTTACTATAGACGACCTTATCGGTATAATAGCGCCTTGTTCAATTCGTTAGGCTGTCTTCTCAGCTTAATAGAACACTTATTTTTTTGGAGGTATGGTTTGGATCGTGCGCTGGAATTTGTGGGCAACCACCCGTTTTTATTTGGTATATTAGCCGTGCTTGCTATACTGTTTTTTGCCATTGAGAACAAACGTAGCGGCAGAAAAATATCGCCCAACACGCTTGGTATGATGGTTAACTCTCAAAACGCGCAGATCATTGATATTCGCGACAAAAAGAAATTTGCCACCGGATATATTCAAGGCAGCCGCAACATACCTTTTTCTGAGCTAAAAGATCGTGTCAGTGAGATTCGCGCAATTGAGCAGCCTGTGATTATTATTTGTGATATGGGTGTGCAAGCAGGCGCTGCGATTCAGATGATTGGTAAAGAAAATGTTTACCGCTTAGACGGTGGCGTTGGTGGCTGGCAAGGTGCTGGTATGCCATTGGTTGGTCCCAAGGATGTATCGTCTAAAAATAAAGGCAAAGCCAAACCAAGTTTGCATAAATGATTAGACAAAGCACCGAATACGTACTTTTTGATGGTTTATTAACTGGTAGTTATTTGTCTAGCGGCTATTTGAGAGTTGATCGTTAATGAGTTAATTAATAGGCGCGTAAAAAAGACACCTTACTAAGAGGTGTCTTTTTTTATGTGGCATTTATGCTACTGTTCAACCTTTTACATACGCTTAACTTGAATTTATAAGGCTTATCCCCACTTTAATACTGAGTATCAACAAACCTAACTGACGGTAACGGCTTATAATAATTTTTATCCAATGATTGTTTATAACAACAGGGTTACCTCATAAACTTATAAATAAGGATTTATCATGACTGTATCTGTTAAAGTCTATACGACCCCTATCTGCCCATACTGCTCAAACGCTAAGCAATTGCTACAATCTAAAGGTGTTAACTACGAAGAGATTGGTATGCACGACATGAGCAGTGAAGAGCGCCAAGCTTTGATGAAAAAAACCAATAACTATCGTACGGTTCCTCAAATCTTTGTTGGTGAGACTTTTGTTGGTGGCTTTGATGAGCTGAATCAAATGAACCAGCAAGGTAAGCTTGACGAACTACTAGCGGGTTAATTGATCATTCTTCTTGACTGTCTGTCTTCATCTAGGTAAAGATGGACAGATTATGAATAGAAGGCAATGCTAAAAAATGTCGAGATACACTCTCGATTTATATTACAATGTTATTTTATAAAACGACCGTTTGATCCATTATTTGATTTAACTTTAGAGGAATTATCATGGCTGACGCACAACCACAATTGGCATTAGAACGCATTTACGTAAAAGATATGTCACTTGAAGTACCAGGCGCTGAAGTATTCACCAAAGAGTGGAACCCAGAGCTTGATATCAACCTTTCAAGCAATGCTGAAAAACTTGATGACGATCATTATCAAATCATTTTGACAGTAAGCGTTACGGCTAAAAATGCTGATGAAGCTGCATTTATTGCCGAAGTCCATCAAGCGGGGATTTTCTTATTAAAAGATATTCCTGAAGATCAAATTGGTCAAATTTTGGGTGCATACTGCCCTAACGTTTTATTCCCATATGCTCGTGAAGTCATCAGTGATATCGTGACACGTGGTAGTTTCCCGCAACTATTGCTTGCACCAGTAAACTTCGATCAAGCATACGCACAAAGCCAACAGCAAGCTCAAGTAGATGCTGAAGGCAATGCTTAATTATTGATGTGAGAATGTATTGACTGTAGCAGTGATACATTTGACAAAAAGCCGTCTACCCATTTGGGTAGGCGGCTTTTTTTTAGTTATGTTTTGACATTAAATTTGAAAAAAACTGTCAATGAGCTTTCAATAAAAAAAACCCCGACTGTATAAAGTCGAGGTCTCATTTTTATGACAGCTGGTATATCGTAGGATATTAGCCTTTTAATGCATACAAAATCTGCTGCTTAACGTCATCAATACCTTGTGTACCATCAAACTTATTGTATTTAGGCGCGTCATCGCCCTCTTCAGCTTTTTCTTGATAAAAACCAACCAAGGCTGACGTTTGCTCATGATAAGTAGCCAAGCGATCACGAATCGTCGACTCTTTATCGTCTTCACGCTGAATCAAGGCTTCACCAGTCACATCGTCAATTCCTTCTTGCTTAGGTGGATTGTGATGAATATGATAAACACGACCTGAATTTGGATGCTGGCGACGACCAGACAAACGGTTCACAATCTCATCATCAGGAACACTGATTTCAACCACATGGTTAATCGCGACATCTGCATCTGCAAGCGCTTGGGCTTGCGGAATAGTACGCGGGAAACCATCAAAGATACAACCGTTGACACAGTCAGGCTTAGCGATACGTTCTTTCACTAGGTTAATAATAAGGTCATCAGAAACCAAACCGCCAGCATTCATGATATCTTTGGCTTGTTTGCCAAGCTCACTGCCTTCTTTGATCGCTGCACGCAGCATATCGCCAGTTGAGATTTGTGGGATATCAAATTCTTTAGAAATAAACTGGGCTTGAGTGCCTTTACCAGCGCCTGGTGGACCTAGCAAAATAATACGCATCATTATGCGACTCTCCTTAATAGATAGGATTTTGGGATTGATAAAACTTTGGGATTGGTTGATTGCAGAACCACCTTACCTTGTGACTCTACAAACCTCAAGTATTTTCACGATTGCTGTGATAAGTTGCTATGACTTATCTGTTCATATAACGTTGTTGCACGCTCGTTTAACGTGCAACAAGGCATTCGCAATGTGCATTAACAGCAGACATCTTATGGTATTTGCTGATTAATTTCCACATTGACTTGGTCTTGATCAGCACTAATCACAACCGGGTTACCCGATAGATCTCCTGATTCTGCGCTTGCTGTACCACTATGACTAATACGAGCGATAACGGCTAGCTGCACTTTATCAGATCTGGCAGATTGCAAGGTACGTTCTGGCATCATGGCATCAAGATCACTTAAGCTAATAACTGCTTCACCTTGTTTGATCACACTGATAGGTAGACGCTTAGCAGCAAATGGTGGCCCACCTTTTACATCACGTATCGCAACAAACAATACATCATCACCTTTTACCAGTGGCAGCAAGCTTGCATTAACTCTCACTGTCACCTCAACACCTTCAGAGGCTTGCTGTTGCTGCGCGCTCACGTTGGCGCTTAATTCATCTAAACTTTGTAGCGCTTGAGAATGGTCGCCTGGTTTGGCTGCAATATTACCACGCAGACGCTTAATCCAGCCTTGTGCTTGCTCAAAGTTATTACTACGTGCCTCTCCCATTGCCATTAGCATTTGTGCCCCTTCATGGTCTGGGTTTTTAGCCAATACATCTTGCAGCACGCGGCGGCTACTATCGTCTAATTGGCCTTTATTGGCAAAGAAGCTGATCTGAGCATAAGTAGTGGCAATCTCTTCATTGTCTGGCGATAAACGATACGCGCGCGATAAAGACTCTATCGCTGAATCAGTTGCTTCTAATGACAGAAATAGCTCTGACAAGCGCATCCAGCGATTGGGGTCATCAGCATGGCGATAGACATTAGTCTGCATGGCACTGATCAATTGTGTGCCATCTTCAATTGCCCAAGCTGGTGGCTGATCAATTTTACCCGTCAATAAATCATCGGCAACTTGACCAACTTTGTCCTCGCTTGCCCAAAGTTCAAATACGGGCGTACGATCGCTGACCATTAGATAGGCCATAGCTGTCAATACGGGCACCCAAACTATGATAATTAACCGGCTTTTTATACCAGGTGCCACCATGGGCGTGACTTCACGCTGAGCGTCCAAAAGCTGGCGCTCAAGCTCGAGTTTTTGGTTTTGATAGTGGTTGTCATCAATGACACCACTATCTTTATCTGTTTTGAGTTCTGCAAGACGCTCGCGAAACACAGCAACATTGATATCTAATAATTGATTGTCCACAGGATTTTGTTGCGCACGTGAGGCTCTTAGCCACGGTATAATGGCAATTACCGCAAATACTAGAGCGATAAGTAAGCTTAAAGCAATGAATAAGCCGACAGTAGAGAATAGGGTCATTTTTTGTCCTCAAGGCTTGTGGTATCGTGATCATCTTCTTTACCACTATCAGTACGTGATAAGAGGCGGTCAAGTTGAGCTCTTTCGGCAACAGACAGAGCAGCAGCGGTACTTTCTACCTTTACTCCGTTCTCTCCACTGGCAACAAGCTGACGCCGTTTGCTTTGCCAAAACCATCCTATCAACAAAACGATGAGCAACAATGGTGGGAAAAACCACAAGACCCATGTTGATGGGCGTACAGGTGGCTTATAGCTGATAAAATCACCATAACGCTCCTGCATATAAGAACGAATTTCACCATCACTACGACCATCTTTTACCATATCGTAGGTCTTTTGCTTTAAGTCTTGGGCAATTGGTGCATCAGAACCTGCAAGGTTTTGATTTTGGCATTTTGGGCAGCGCAGCTCTTCGATAAGACCACGATACTGAGCCTCTTGTTGTTCAGAGTCAAAATCGTAGACATCAATTGCAGCATAAGTTGTGGCACTCAGCAGGCACGCTATAATTAAGCTTGCCAGCTGTAAGATAATAGGCTTCACATTGGCTTTCACTTACACACCTCCCCAATCTGCTTCGTATCTGGGCTGACGTTATTATTATTGGCATCATTAAGTATCATCAGGCAAGGCGCGATTCGACTTTGCCAGTTGCTCTCATTAATCTCACCAATAATATGTTGACGAATAATCCCTTCACCATCGACAACGAACGTTTCAGGTGCACCTGTCAAGCCTAAATCTAAGGCAAACTGCCCTGATAAATCCTGAATCGACATTGAAAACGGATCCCCACCTCGGTTTAGATATCCCAAGGCATCACCAATCTCATCTTTATAGTTGATGCCCACCAGGTTGACACCACGTTCTTCTAGCTGCATCAAAAAAGGATGTTCAATCACACAAGTGGGACACCAAGAGCCCCATATATTCATCAAGAAAGGTTTGTCAGGCAAGTTCTCATTGGTCATGATACGGCTGGTATCGGATAATAAAGGAAGCTCAAACGCTGGTACTGGACGCTCAAGCGCCGTATTGGTCACAATATCAGTCGGTTGCCCTAGCCGCATATATAACATGACAATCAAACCAATGAAGACAATCAATGGAATCAAAAACCACAATCTAAGCTGCTTTTTTTTCATGGTTTTAGGGTTATTGACCTTATGGTGCCCAGCTTTTTGATCAGAAGAATTGTTTGACGTGCTCATCTCAATTGCCTCCCATCTTTGTCACGGGTATTTCAGACTCAGTGACGGGACGAGCGCCAGACTTTTCAGGCATGATTTGCATCGGTGTCTTGGTTTTCTTAATACGATAACGATTGTCAATAATACTTAGCAAGGCACCGAACGCCATAATCAGCGCACCCAGCCATATCCAACGAATCAGCGGTTTGACGTAAATACGGAACGCCCATTCATTGCTGTTTTCGGCGATAGGCTCACCAAGCGCTACATATACATCACGCAAAAGAGTGGCGTCAATCGCAGCTTCTGTCATCGGCATCATACTGATAATAAAGTTACGTTTTTCAGGATACAAGGTAGTCACCTCTTGACCATCTTTGCTAATGGCCACCTCCGCTTGTGTGGCATCAAAGTTACTGCCTTTGACTTCACGGAAACCTTTTACGACAAAATCATAGCCCTGAACATGGACACTATCATTTGGTGCCAATGCCACATCACGCTCAATGCTCAACGTAGTTGTAAAGGCCACACCAATAACAGCAATAATCACACCGATATGCGCTATCTGTTGACCCCAATAGCTCAGACGTAGTTGACGCAAACCTGTCAAACGACTGGATGCATTTTTGGTCTTGTCTTTAAGATCGACGACCATCCATAGCAGTACCCAAAAACTGATCGCTAAGGTCACGCCAATATTGAGCATCTCTGATGGACTGACAAAATAGGCAATAATCGCTGCTAATACTAGACTGCTTACTGCGATGATCATGCCAGCACCCAAAAGCGGGCGACTGTCTTTTTTCCAGCGAATATTAGACCCCATGCCCATCGCTATCAATAGCAACCAAGTAAGAGGCACAAATAGTGCATTAAAGTAAGGAGGACCAACTGATACCTGACCCAAATTAAAAGAGTCAGCGATAATGGGATATAGCGTACCAAGTAAAACAACCAAGGTCGCAATCAGAAGAATGACATTATTAATGACTAAAAATGACTCACGTGAAATCAGCTGATATTGACTTTCAACCGTCAAACGCCAGCCACGTATGGCAAACATCAATAGGCCGCCCCCGATGATCACACCAAGGATCACTAAGATGACAAGACCACGCGTTGGGTCAGCAGCGAATGAGTGTACGGAGGTAATGACTCCTGAGCGTACTAAGAAAGTACCAAGCAAACTTAGTGCAAAAGCAAAAATCGCTAGCATGATTGTCCATGCTTTAAATACACCACGCTTTTCAGTGACTGCCAGCGAATGTAGCAACGCCGTACCTGCCAGCCATGGCATCAAAGAAGCATTTTCTACTGGATCCCAGAACCACCAACCGCCCCAGCCAAGCTCATAATAAGCCCACCACGAACCAAGCGCAATACCAACGGTCAAAAAGCCCCAAGCAGCCAATGCCCATGGACGCGACCAGCGAGTCCAGACTGCATCCAAACGCCCTTCCCATAATGCCGCCATACAAAAAGCAAATGGCACAACTAAGCCCACATAACCCATATAAAGCATGGGCGGATGAATGATCAAACCGAAATCTTGTAATACAGGATTTAAGTCTGCGCCATCGACAGGCAAATTGGGCAATGTGCGCTCAAATGGCGAAGACGTAAAAATAAGCATCGCAAGCATCATCGCCTGCACGCCAGCTAAAATAACCAATACTCGTGCACGCATGGATAATGGTAGACCACGGCTAAAATAAGACACCAAGGCGCACCAAGTCGCCATAATGGTCATCCAAAGCAGTAGGGAGCCTTCGTGCCCACCCCAAGTGGCCGATAATTTGTAGTACCAAGGCAATAAGGTATTAGAATGTTGAGTGACATAGACTAAGCTAAAGTCATTATAATAAAAGCCTGCCATCAGCGCAGCAAACGAAGTAATCATGGCAGCAAATTGTGCCCATGCAAGACTTGGCGCAAGACGTTGCCAAGCAACGTGATCACGCATGACACCAATAGTCGGTAACACCACCTGCAAAATCGCCAACATAAAGGCGGCTAGCAAGGCAAAATAACCCAATTCTGTGATTAACATACGGTCTAACCCTGTTTACCTTAGTACGGTCATTGTTTATTTTAGGGATTGGTAATTTGGAGTAGTAAAACTGTCCGATATTCGCTATTGCTGTTGACGATGGCCACAGCAATATCAGAGACTTACAGCAGGGTACATTAGCGTTAACTTGTCACGTTTTTGTATCCACTCTGTATTTGATGTGTGTAAAAAATAAAAAACTTATTGATTATTGCATGGATGGAAAAAACACCAAGACAAGATGCAGCCAACCCGCCAAGAATCCTGTTAAGCCCCCTAAAATAATTAGAGTCATCTCATCTTCTCGGAATGCGGGACGCAATAAGTTTTGAAACTCATTGGGCGTCAATGCACGTATTCGATCACGGAACAGACCAAATATCTTACTGGCACGGCTTTCGTTCAGTTCAGGATCACGCAGCGGTACCATGGTTGCAATAATAGATTTATCAATAATGGTATTTTTTAATTGACCATATTCTCGGCGACCCAGCCCCACACGCAATGTAGTACTAATGACTGGCGACTCTAGTACCTTATAGAGATGCGATTTCATCAAATCTCGCGTCTGTGCAGCACGTTCACCATACATCATCTCATTCATGATATTTTCAAGTGTGACCAAATCCTTGACGACGATCTCAGCAAAAACCTCAGATACTTCTTCTTGTCGCTTCATAAAACCGCCTTGTAGGCGATACTGTGCGATATGCGGTATCTGTGGCTTAATAAATGGGAAATGGCGTTGGACAGTAAAAAGCTTTAAATAAGGAATAAAACGCGGTTCGACTGGATTAAACACCATCCAAATAGCGATCCAATTGGTCAAAAAGCCCCAAATCGCAGCAAAAAACGGTACCGTCCAATGCTGTGGCACCAGCAGAAAGATAAACATCTGAATAATACCGAAAACCAAACCAATCAAAGCACTGATATGCCAAATAAAATTGATCTCTTTTTGACCCACTTTTAAAAACATATTCACCATCAAACGACGATCACTCTCCATCGTATTGACAATCATCTTACGCATATCAACCAAATCTTCGACATGATAAGTCAGGTCAGTCACCAAGGACTGCATAATATTGGGCAATTCTTGATGCGCTTGAGCGTAGACACGACGCTTTAGAGCGTAAGGCAGATTGCCCCACAAGGCTGGTGAATGATCCAGCATGATCTCATCAATCAATACCTCAAGATTTTCATCAACCGTATTGGTAATGAATACCGCCATTTGCTCAGGCTCCATTGCCTGAAAAAACTCATCAAGCGACCCAAGCTTCGATAGCGTCTGATCAACGATGACGCCCGATATTTTACCAGCCTTACGTGGGACGATACCTTGCCAGCCAATACCCGGTAAACCAAAAAACGGGAAATTTGGAATACGGATACCCCAAAACTTGATGGGATAGAACAGCATTTTAAGCGCCATCCATACATGTATCCAAGTAACAAATGCCGTCACTGGTGGGATGGTTAACATGGCAAAAAACTCTGGGTGCTCAGCTATCGTCTGCCACAATGAAGTTGCATCCATGACTTATCTTGCCTCTGGTTGATTGTCATTGCTAATAAACTATCTTTAGCAAATTAGAACGTATTAAGAAATACGCTCCGCCCATAATGGTGTCTATAAGATAAAAAAATGACTATAAATAAATCGCCTGATTTTAGCATACTTGCTACCTATTAGCACAGGTAGACCCTAGCCAAGTTGTGACTAGAGATGACAAGTTTTACCGCTTAACTGTATTGATAAAGCTTTCAAATGGCCTATCCCTGCTGAAACCATTGACAGTGACAAAATAAGTGGGCAAATACTGCGTCCTGTTATTTGTTCTGCTATAATCCGCGGGTAAATGCCAATACCTATTTCTCTACTTTTCTGCTTCTTAATTAATGCATCATAATTGCAAACAAGATCAGTCTATGTGATTGAAATCCTTCGCATTATCCTTTATGCTCACCGCACCTTGGTTCATAAACCCGCTCATGTATCTCTTTTATTGACTCACCGACTGTTTGGGCTTTTACTTTATATGAATAAACCGCTAACTCCCAACACTGAACAGACCAATAGTGTTTTTACCTCTCGTATTATTATCCTTGGGGTTTTAATATTTTTAGGTTTGGGTGGCTTGATCATGCGTTATGGTTATTTACAAGTCTACGCCCACGATAAATACACCACTCAGGCAGATAACAACCGCATTAAACTGATATCTGCGCCGCCCAGCCGCGGTTATATTTATGATCGTAACGGTATCATATTGGCAGACAATCAGCCTGTCTTTACAGCCATGTTAAGCCCTGACGAAGTTGAAAACCCAGAGCGCACGCTACATTTACTTGCGCCTATTTTTGATCTGACAGACAAAGACATTACTGATATTTTGGCTCGTATCAGCAAAAGTAAGAACGATCCTGTCACCATCAAAATCGACTTAACTGAAGCGCAGTTGGCACAGTTTAGCGAGCGTAAGCCTTTTTTTCGCGGCGTCACTATTCAAAGCAAGCTGACACGCTCTTATCCTTATGATGAGTTGTTTGCACACGTCATTGGTTATGTGGGCCGCATCAATGACAAAGAAAGCAAACGCATTGATAAAGACAAATACGCGGGTACTGACCTGATTGGTAAAATTGGTATCGAAGACTATTATGAAGATATTCTATTGGGCCAGCCGGGTTATCAATCTGTAGAGACTGATGCGCACGGCAATATCTTACGGCAATTAGATACTAAGCCGCCTGTATCTGGTAACGACATCACTTTGAGTTTAGATTACGGCTTACAAACTGTGGCTCAACAACAGCTAGATGGACGTCGCGGTGCGATTGTCGCCATTGATCCAAAGAATGGCGATGTACTGGCATTTGTCAGCAACCCAAGCTATGACCCCAATCCTTTTATTTCAGGCATCTCTTTTAAAGACTACGGCGCACTACAAGAAGATCCTGACGAACCATTATATAACCGAGCCTTACAAGGTATGTATCCACCTGGCTCAACCATTAAACCTTTTGAAGGCTTAGGCGGTATTCATTATGGTTTACGCAATTGGGACACCACCATCTACGATCCCGGCTATTTTAGCTTACCAGGAGATTCACATCGTTTCCGTGATTGGAAACGTGGCGGTCATGGCACGGTGGATCTGAAAAAATCTATCGTCATGTCAGTTGATACTTATTATTATAAATTGGCCTACGAGATGGGCATCCAGCGCCTTCATGACTGGATGGTGCGGTTTGGTTTTGGTGACCAGACTGGTATCGACTTACCCAACGAAAAATCAGGAATCATGCCATCACCCAAATGGAAAAAAGACACTTATGATAAAGGGTGGTTACCTGGCGAAACCATCTCAGTCAGTATTGGACAAGGTTATTTCTTAGCCACGCCACTACAGATTGCCAATGCAACTGCCATGACGGCAAACAAAGGCTATCACATTACCCCTCACCTATTAAAAAGCAGTGACGGGGCAGCAAAAGTCAACGTCATCACCAAACCTGATGGCAAAATTGATTATAATGGTAAGCCCTCTGACTGGGTACGCATGCATGAAGCAATGGAAGCAACTGTGAAAAGTGGTACAGCACGCCGCGCTTATAATCCAAAGTATCGTATAGCAGGTAAATCTGGAACCGCGCAGGTCAAATCCATTGCCCAAGGTAAACGTTATAATAAAGCCGCGCTAGATTCGCGTCACTGGGATCACGCTTGGTTCAATGGCTTTGCACCTGTAGATGATCCTCAGATTGCTCTTGCTGTATTGGTCGAAAACGGTGGTGGTGGTGGTGCCGTGGCCGCCCCCATCGGTCGTGAGCTTTTTGATTATTGGGTATTGCAACGTAAAACCAATCCTATTTTGCCACCAACCGCAGATGAGCTTCGTGCCATCAAACACCAAAAAGCATTAGACAAGGCGGCGCGTGATGCTATTCGTGATAAAGAGGCAAAAGCATTAGAAGAAAAAGAAGCCCTAGCAGCTGCTGCATCAACATCTGAGTAAGAGACGGTGAAAGAGACCTGTTATGACCAAACCTTCAAACGGCCGCGAGCCAAAGAGAAACACTAAAGTCAAAAAAAATACAGCAGCAGGCGATGTACGTATCATTGGCGGTCAGTTTAAACGTCGTATCGTCCATTTCGTCGAGGCTGACGGTCTACGTCCAACACCAGATCGTTTGCGTGAGACGTTGTTTAATTGGCTGCTGGCTGATATTCATGGTGCGTATGTACTTGATAGTTGTGCTGGTAGCGGTGTACTAGGATTTGAAGCATTATCACGAGGCGCTGCCCACTCAACTTTTATTGAAGTCAATCCAGCGCAGAGTCATATGCTACGTCAAAGTGCTGACCAACTAAGACTCGATGCAACCACTTATCAAGTCATTCAGGGCACAGCTGAGCAAGTCTTGACTCAAAATCAATTGGTTCCACGTCATTTTGATTTGGTTTTCATTGACCCGCCTTATGCGCAGGATTTGTGGCAACCTATTTTGATGGCATTAATCACCCAGTCGCTCATCAATACCGATACCTTGATTTATCTCGAAGCTGATAAAGAATTAGAAGATCAATTGATACAACTGGCAAATACCCTTAATAAAAATGTGACTGCACCGCACCAAGCAACACTAAAAGCAGTTGGCTTTGACTGTTTAAAACAAACCAAAGTTGGACAAGTTGTCGCTGGACTTTATCGACTATCATCGTCATAATTGTGTAGTATTTGTTAAAAATGTCTAAAACCGCTTAAAAACTGGCCCAACGCTGCAGTTAAATGTATATAAGGCAAAAATAAACCCCAATGCAGCTTGCAAGCGTAGGCGCTACTGCTTATAATGTGCAGTCTGTTTTTTGAGAGCCCCGTTCCCAGCTAAACTCTCAACGAATTCTAATTTTAAGGTTTTATCATGAAAACACTTAGTGCAAAACCAGCTGAAGTGACCCATGACTGGTATGTCGTAGATGCTGACGGCAAAACCCTTGGTCGCTTGGCTACTCAAATCGCTAGTCGCTTACGTGGCAAGCATAAGACGTCTTATACTCCACACGTAGATACTGGTGACTTCATTGTTGTCATCAATGCAGAAAAAATCGCGGTAACGGGTAAAAAAGCACAAGACAAAAAGTATTATCGTCACACTGGTTACCCAGGCGGTATTAAAGAAACCAACTTCACGAAGCTGATTGCACATAAGCCTGAAGATGTTCTACACAAAGCAGTTAAGGGTATGCTTCCAAAAGGCCCTCTTGGCTATGCAATGATCAAGAAGCTAAAGCTATATGCGGGTACTGAACATCCACATACTGCACAGCAACCTAAAGAACTAGACATCTAAGGATATACTTATGGAACGCAATTACGGAACTGGTCGCCGCAAGACGTCTACTGCTCGTGTATTTTTATCAAAAGGTACTGGCAGCATCGTTGTTAACGGTAAGCCACTTGACGAATACTTCAGCCGCGAAACTTCACGCATGGTTGTTCGCCAGCCTCTAGAACTACTAGATTCTGCTAACTCATACGATTTGTATGTGACTGTTGCAGGCGGTGGTATCAGTGGTCAAGCGGGTGCAATTCGCCACGGTATCACACGTGCATTAATCGAAGCTGACGAAACTTTAAAGCCTGCCCTAAAAGCAGCTGGTTTTGTTACTCGTGATTCACGTCAAGTTGAACGTAAGAAATTGGGTCTACGTAAAGCACGTAAACGTCCACAATTCTCAAAACGTTAATCAAAGCTCTCGCTTATTTTCTTGTTTCTGTTGGCTTTTTCTCGGAGCCACAGTATCAGTCTTAGATAAGCGTGTAGATTTGCAAAACCTTATAAGCTGGTCACAGCTTGTAAGGTTTTTTTATGTCTATATATAGCTCTTGGAGTGACAATGGGTTATTTAGATAGCGTTGGTTTACAATTTAAGCTGTTGTTTTCCTCACCAGGGCATCGACATTAATTATGCCTGACAGATGCCTCTTAGCGATTTTGACTTGCAAAGCACTTGACGCTACCCCATCATAATACTAAATTTTTATCATTAGCCTCAATGCCATAAGATAGCTATAACCCGATGCCATAAACCGTGCTGCAAAAGGATATTATGAAAGCGCCTGAACAATACGACCCCAGCAAATCTTCTTCAAAAAATCATATATCACCAAGTATCCAGCAGTCGATCAAATCGCCTGCCATACCTACTGGCACGCCAACGATTAAGCAAACTCATAAGCGTACAGCACACGCTGAGAAAAAGCCCTTTCAAAAACAGTTTTTATTACCGAAATACTGGGGTATTTGGTTACTGTTTTTTATTATGCTACCCATGATGTATTTGCCCCTTCGTTGGCAGTTTTGGTTGGGACGTAAGCTTGGCATCTTATGTTATAAAATTGCAGGCTCGCGTCGCCGTGATACGTTAATCAACCTCAAGCTTGCCTTTCCAGAAAAGCCTGAAGCTGAGCGTGAACTAATGGCAAAACAAGTCTTTGTCAATCAAGGCATCGGTGTGTTCGAGACCTTATGCGCATGGTTTCGTCCAGATGTTTTCACTCGTACTGTTTCTATCTCTGGACTACAACACATCGTCAACGCTCAAAAAGACAATCGACCGGTTATCTTATTAGGGGCTCATTATACGATGCTTGATTTGGGTGGCTTATTTTGTGCCCAGTTTTTCCCTGTCGATTGTATGTATCGCACACAGAACAATCCTCTGCTCGACTGGTTTATTTATAATGGTCGTACCAGCATTTTTGGTAAGCAAATTTCTAGCCGCGATATGCGCAGTTTGGTCAGTTCAATCAAGGCTGGGCACGTCATTTGGTACTCCCCTGACCAAGACTATGGCCTAAAACAAGGGGTCATGGCACCATTTTTTGGCGTGCCCGCTGCCACGATTACTGCGTCACGTCGCATGGCCAAATTGGGCAGCAAAGATCACCCACCTGCTGTTATGGCATTGCACACTTATCGTCAAACGCCAGACAATCTGCCACGTGGCAAACGTCCCCACTATCATCTAACCATTACGCCTGAGCTGGATAACTATCCAAGCAACAACGAAGTCGCTGATGCTACTCGCGTCAATGAAGTGTTAGAAGGACTGATTCGTATTGATCCTACTCAGTGGATGTGGTTTCATCGCCGTTTTAAACACGGACCCAATGGACGTACCAATATCTATAAGTAGGACCTTATTCCCAAGAAAAATACTAGGGAAATTTGCTATACTTTGTACCTAATATTTTGCGTCATTCAAAACACACAATGACCAATGCATTGATAATAACTTGATAAATAAAGTAATGGATTCCACATGAGTAATAACAGCATTCCTAATGAGCAGACTTCTGCCAGCTTAACCGAAGCCAAGCGTATCTTGACTGGCATCAAACCGACTGGTATCCCGCATTTGGGTAATTATGTCGGTGCCATTCGTCCAGCAATCGAATCGATCCAAAATAGCGATCATGAAGCGTTTTTCTTTTTAGCTGATTATCACGGAATTATTGGTTGTTATGATCCAGCTATTATTCATGAGTCCACAAAGGTGATTGCAGCCACATGGATTGCGTGTGGCCTAGATCCTGAACGCGTCACCTTTTATCGTCAGTCAGACGTACCTGAGATTCCAGAACTGGCTTGGATTTTGAATTGTTCGTGCGCAAAAGGTCTGATGAATCGCGCTCACGCTTATAAAGCATCAGTCGATATTAATATGGAGAAAGCCGATGTCGATCCTGATCAAGGCGTGACCATGGGTCTGTTTGGTTATCCTGTTTTGATGGCCGCTGACATTTTGATGTTCAATGCCACGCACGTTCCAGTTGGTCGCGATCAAATACAGCATATTGAGATGGCGCGTGACATTGCAGGCACCTTTAATCATCGCTACAAGACTCTATTTACCTTACCATCTGCTGTCGTTGATAACGACATTCCGTTATTGACAGGACTTGATGGTCGTAAAATGAGCAAAAGCTATAGCAATACCATTCCCTTATTTGGCGAGCCTAATTCGCAAGTGAGCTCCGAAAAGCAAATGCACAAAGCCATCATGAAAATCGTGACCAACTCACAGTTGCCTGATGAGCCAAAAGATCCTGACGACTCAGCACTGTTTGAGATATATAAAGCGTTTGCCACGCCTGAAGAAATCGCCGATATGCGTGCGCAGTATGCGGCAGGTATTGGCTGGGGTGATGCCAAGCAAGCCTTGTTCGACAAAATTAATACCGAGATTGCCCCATTCCGCGCGCGTTATGAAGAACTCATGGCCAATCCAAAAGAGCTAGAAGAAATCTTGCAGATGGGGGCAGAAAAAGCGCGTCGTCATAGCCGTAAGCAGCTAGATAAAACGCGTAGAGCCATTGGTATTCGTCCATTAGCAAAAATTAAATAATATATAAATTCTTGTTGGATACGGTTTATGTCGCTGCATGATTATTTTGAGCGTACGTACTTTTTGTCTTACTGTCAGTCTTTATATAACAAAGACAGAGCGTATGATGTTGAACAAACAGATAGGCTAAATCGTCATCGTCATGTAGAGCCAGATTCTGCCCAGTTTTTAGCCAATATTGCCATGATAAGAAAACCCAACAAGGTGCTAGAAATTGGTACCTCAACTGGATTTTCGACTTTGTGGCTTGCTTACGGTTTACGTCACTGTCCCAATGTAGGTTTTATCTCGCTGGACATAGATAAAACCCGAAGTGACGTTGCTAAAAGCCACTTGCAAGCTGTTGGTTTATCGACTTTGGTGGATTTGAAAGTACAAGATGCATCTGATTATTTAAGTCAAAACCGTGAAATTTTCGATTTCATATTTTTGGATGCAGAACGCAAATTTTATAGCGACTATACTGAATATCTACACTGCGCATTAACTATCGGTAGTGTTCTTATCGTAGATAATGTCATTTCCCATAGTGGTGAGGTTAACCAGTTCTTAGCAGTTTTTAAGAACGATAAACGCTATATTTGTCATACATTAGATATTGGTGCAGGATTATTTATGGCAGTACGTCAGGAACCTTAAGCCTTATGGATATACGTGACAATACTGCTCTGCGCATTTATCAGACGCCCGTACAACACCTTCCAGAAGATCTCTATGTACCACCACAAGCATTTGCTATTTGGTTAGAGCAATTTGCTGGGCCACTGGATTTTTTATTATACTTGGTCAAAAAGAACAACGTTGATTTGACCCAGCTGCCAATATTACCCATCACTGAGCAATATCTGGCTTATATCAGCGAGCTGGACACAGCCCATTTTGAATTGGCAGGTGATTATTTGCTGATGGCTTCCACTCTCATTGCCATCAAAACTGAGCTATTATTACCCAAGCCAGAAACGCCGACTGATGAGCGCGACCCCAAAGCAGAGCTTATTGAACGTCTAGAAGAGTATGCGCAGATTAAAGCGGCCAGTCAGCGTTTGGATAACTTGGTGCGTCTCGAGCGAGATGTGTTTTTGGCGATGGTGAGTATGCCAAGTCAAGACGTGATGAAAACTGAATTACCCAATTACTCTCCTACCTTGTTGATTGATAGCCTCTTCAAAATGCAGTTACAGCCCGACTATCAGATGCATACCATCAAAGTTGATACTGTACCGCTTGCTGACCGTATTGCCAGTATCAGTCGACAGCTCAGTACTGGAAGTGCTCGCTCCTTTTATGATCTACTAGATAAGTCACAAGGCAAGGTGGGAGTTGTTGTCAGTTTTGTCGCTGTACTCGAATTGATGAAGCGGCAGCTCATTGGTGTGGTGAGTAGTGATACGGATGATAACAGTTCAATGAATGTCGTTAATAATCATCAAGCTGATGCAGATGCTAAATTTGAAAATTTAACCTTTCAATGGCTGGTGTAACAATAACGAGTATCATAAAAATAATCAGCATTGTAGAGATTGTTATGATTGATAACACAATTGTGAAAAAAGAGTACCTAGCTAATGGCAGATGTTGATAACCCAAAGTATGAGAATAAAGCACAGAAACTAATGTCTATTTCTGTGCCTGTATCATCTGAGAAACGCGAAAACTTAGAAGAGATAAGTAGACATATTGAAGTACTACTGCATGCTTCAGAAGCGCCGCTCACTGCCGGTGCGTTGAAGAAACATCTGTCTGTGTCTACAAAAGAATTAACAGACGCTTTAGGACTATTACAAGAACGGCTAGACACCGGTGTATTAAAGCTGCATGAGACGGCTAGTGGGTATCGCTTGCAAATCGCCGACAATTACAGCACCCTTATACAGCGCGTTTTTCCTCAGCGTCAAGAACGCCTCAGCCAAGCCTTGCTCGAGACGTTAAGCGTTATTGCTTACAAGCAGCCAGTGACACGCAGCGATATCGAGCATGTACGCGGGGTTACTTTATCCAGCAATATATTAAGGCAGCTATTTGACAAAGGCTGGATCATCGAAAAAGGCCACAAAGATACGTTAGGTCGCCCAGCGCTACTGCATACCACCGCTCAATTCTTAGATGCTTTTGGATTGACTCATTTGAACGAGCTACCACCGATGCCTGATATGGAAGCCATTCAATCGATGTCATAGTGTCAGCACTGTTTGAAAATACATAATTACATTCTGGCAAAATTATTCTAAACGATTCTTATACTCCAAAAGAAAGGACAGACCTAAGAAGGCTTGTCCTTTTTAATTATGCTTATATCAATAAATTATAAGAAACACTGAAATTGATCACGTTCAGTATCTAGTAATTATTGATTGATAACGTCAACACCTTTTGGTGGCGTAAATTTGAACTGGCTGCTACTGATGCTTGGGTTCAATTTAATGTTGCTAAATTTAATCGAGGTCGTCTGACCCAGAGTATCGTTCAGTACCATCATGACAGGTTTACCGCCACTAAAGCTGATAGATAAGCTCTTGAAGCTAGCACTATCTGATTTTGGATACAGTACATAGTAGTTTTTGTTGTCATACGGCTGAGTGATTTTGAAGTTTTTATCAATTTTACTTGGATCACCTGATAGTAAGAGCGCTGGTGTATTACCAACTTGACTATCGACATTTTGCTTAGTCGCTTGCTCCAAGTCTTTGTCATATATCCACATAGAATTACCGTTAGCAACAATCAATTGCTCTGAAGGCGATTTTGTTTCCCAGCGGAAATTATTTGGACGTTGTACATTCATCGCACCTGAAAAAGTACCACTACTGGCACCTTTAGTTGTCTGACTGAAATTTGCCGTCATACTCTTTGTGTTTGTTAACAATTTATTCAAACGCTTGGCCGCTGTTAAGTTGTCGGCAGGCGCAGCAGTTGCAGATTGAGTCAATGCCATCATAGGTGCTGCCACGCCAAGCGATGTCATCAATACACCTGTTAAAGCGCCACTCATCATTTTTTGTTTTAAAGTTGTCTGTTTAACTGATTGCTTGGTTAATAAAGTCATCATTAATCCTCTCTCAAAATACGTAATTACTTAAAAATAAAATATTCTAATAAAATTTTTGTTTTCTATAATGGTTTAGATGACCAACAAAACGCTGGTATTCATAAACGATGTAGACAGTGTGCCAGTTTTTTTATTACGCGCCTAGTCATGATTTGCAATCATTACTACGGCTGCCATACACACTTGTAACCAGTATAGTCACACTGTGCTAAAGGCTACAGGACATACCTTTGCGCTATTTTATCGCTTTTCTTGCCAAAGAATAGGCCACTCGATAAATACAAAAAGCCCCTACTACCAGATGGCAATAGGAGCTTTTGGTCATTTCAGTAACTCACTCTACGAGTGAATCAAATAAAATGTGCGATTATACGCTTTCAACCGTTACATAACGACGGTTAAATTTACCTTTGGTCGCAAACTTTACAACACCGTCATTCAGTGCAAATAAAGTGTGGTCACGACCCATGCCAACGCCTTCGCCTGCGTGGAATTCAGTACCACGTTGACGAACGATGATGTTGCCAGCAGTGATGGCTTGGCCACCAAAGATTTTTACGCCTAGCATTTTTGGGTTTGAATCACGACCGTTACGAGTCGAACCGGCAGCTTTTTTATGTGCCATGAGAAAATCTCCTTGTTAATGTGACTTATCGCTAATGCGACAACTCTTAAGCATTTAGTGCGCTGTTTAGCAATGATAGCTAAATAAGTAATTAGGCATTAATGGCTTTGATTTTTAACAAGGTGTACCATTGGCGGTGACCTTGCTCTTTGTGATAATGCTTACGACGGTTGTGCTTGATGATACGGATTTTTTCGCCGCGACCATGCTCAACAACTTCAACTTCTACGCTAGCGCCATCAACAACAGGCTGACCGATTTTGACGTTTTCACCGTCAACAACCATCAACACGTCTTCAAATTTGATTGTTTCGCCTTTTTCTGCTTTTAGTAGTTCAACTTTCAAAAGCTCATCGACAACTACACGGTGCTGTTTACCACCAGTTTTGATTACTGCGTACATTGTATGACTCCGTTTAACCCGTGTGCCGTGGCTGATATCATACCAACGCTTTTACGACGAACACGACAGGGAAAAATTAAAGGCAAGATTTTACGTCTTTTTGCTTAGAAAAGCAAGTAGCGCAGCTTGTCTTTATAATGTAATGACACTAAAAATTCTATCTTATATTAAGGAATAAAATACCGTCTATAAGTATAGCAAACCTGATATCCAGTATAAAAATACGTCATACCATAGCATTCAATAGTGTCACATGCCTAAAGACGGCTATTATAACTCATATAATCAGTTACTTATAGCCTTTTGTTCTTTTATTGCGTTAGCGAATATTTATAATATGCGCAACAAATCCATCTTAAATAGCTGAGTCTATTTTAGCAATTCACACCCAATTTTTTTAGATAACCAGTTTTATTTTGATAAAAATTTATTGCTCCATTATTAGCGTGCTTTAACCGACAATTTGGATACCGAGCTATGTTATTATAGGTAAAACGTTGCCTTACCTACCATAAAACCAAGGCTATAAACACTTTCTTTATTCTTATTAATATGACTATTTATTATGACCAGCACTTCTATAACCAGCAACCCTATAAATAATATCCCTTCTAAGCCTCAATCGACACTGAGCTATGCTGATATCCAAAATATTGTGGCCGATGATTTTGAGATTATGGACAAGCAAGTATTTGGTAGCCTAAATTCGAAAGTTCAGCTAGTGATGAGCGTCTCTCAGCATGTTATCGATGCTGGCGGCAAGCGTATGCGTCCGCTGATTACTTTGCTATGCGCCCGTATGTTTGATGATGTGCCGTCAGAAAAAGCCATGCATTTAGCGGCGATTACTGAGATGCTACACACGGCTACTTTGGTTCATGACGATGTGATTGACGAGTCAGGACAGCGCCGTGGTAAGCCAACAGCCAATGCGACATGGGACAATGCCACTGCTGTATTGGTCGGCGATTATTTGATTGCTCGCGCTTTTAATCTACTGGTCGGCTTTCAAAGCTTGCCTTTGTTACAGATTTTTTCAGATGGCACTTGTGATATTGCTGAGGGTGAGGTGTTACAGCTACAACATCAACACAATCCTGCTGCAACGGAAGAAGACTATTTACGAATTATCGATGGAAAAACATCACGTCTGTTTATGATGGCCACCCAAGGCGCTGCTATTTTGCAAGGCAAAACAGAGTATCTGCAAGCGTTAGGTGACTTTGGTCAGCACTTTGGCAATGCGTTCCAAATCATTGATGATGTCCTTGATTACAGCGGCGACAGTGCTTTAATGGGTAAAAATTTGGGTGATGACTTGGCAGAAGGCAAACCGACCCTGCCCACTATCAAGGCGCTCGAGTTGCTAAAAAACAGCAATGTTAAAGGCTACGATCAATTACGTGTTGCCGTACAAACAGGCAAAACCCCAAATGCAGAACAGCTTATCGAGCTGGTACGTCATTCAGGCTCGCTGGATTACTGTAAACAACGAGCGCTCGAAGAAACCAAACTAGCACAACAAGCATTGGCAACCTTGCCTGACAATCGTTATCGCAAAGGTCTCTATCAGCTAACTGAATTGGCGAGCGCCCGCTTATTGTAGCCATGTTTGCTTTGACGGTGAGCAGTAGTAGCATGATAAATGTTGTCTCTCAAGTACTGCGGTTACGCTATTATTGCTCTAATCAAAATTAATGGTTGCCAAAATTATTTTTTTGTTTACAAAGCTGATTTACAGAGGTTTTAAGACCTTAATGCTCGTACGGTTTTGCTGTTTTCACAAAATTTTACAATAGGTTTCAATTGAAGATTGTATGCCTCCTTAATAGCTGTTAGTAAAGCCAGTGCTTGCGATAGCGATGTTTTATTCGCCCTAAAACCCCTCCGTTGTCATTTTTTGTCTCAAATTTTATATTCAATTACTTGACTGTGGGGTTACCCCTATAGTTTATAATTACTCATTAAATTTATCGGTTGAATCTGTAGCTTAGCTACACTTTCGGCATTACAAAGTCTTACACCAATACTAAACATATATATCTATTGGACACTTTAGTAGGAAATTCCGCCTATTACGTGTTATTGAGAATTAATTAAGCAAAGATAGTATAAGTGCTTGGGGTAAATACTAATTTTAATATTCGATACGCTAAGATTTATTGACAATTTTTTATACTGTCATTCTTTATTTCATACATATTGCCGAGGACATTGATGAAGCACTCTACTCTTGCGCTTGTAATAGCATCTGTACTATCTGGAGCTGTACTTATCGGCTGTGACAAAAACGAGGACGCTGCTGGTGAACAAGCCGCACAGCAGCAGATGCCGCCTGCGGTTGTCAACGTGCAGACTGTCACCTTAGAAACCGTTCCTCAAGTACAAACTTTTTCTGGACGTACCGCAGCTTACCAAACGGCTGACGTTCGCCCACAGGTCAACGGTGTCATTGAAGAAGTACTGTTCCGTGAAGGAAGTAACGTTAAAGAAGGCCAACCACTTTACCGTATTAATACCGATAACTATGCGTCTTCTGTCACCAGTGGTCAGGCAGCTGTGCAACAAGCACAAGCCAACTATCAGACAGCACAGGCAAATAACGCCAATGCAAAGGCTGAGCTCGCCAGCCGTCAGGCATCATTGGCGCAAGCGCAAAATGATCTACAGCGCTTAGAGGGCTTAGTAAGCATTGATGCCATCTCAAAGCAGCAGTATGATCAAGCGCAAACACAAGTACGTACCGCGCAAGCAGCGGTACAAAGCGCTGCCGCGGCTGTCGGACAAACACAAGCGGGCATCGAAAGCGCAAGGGCTGGTATTCAAACGGCTCAGGCGGGTTTAGCGGCAAGTAACTTAGATCTTAATCGTACTATTGTACGTGCGCCACTTACTGGTCGTACAGATCGCTCTAGCGTGACTGCTGGTACATTGGTGAGCGCAGGTCAGGCTGATCCGCTAGTCACTATTTCGCGCTTAGATCCTATTTATGTTGATATCAGTCAGTCCTCATCTGAGCTATTAAAGCTACGTCAGCAAATATCTGAAGGCAAGGCACAGCCAGGTATGAACTCAGTTGAGTTGGTATTAGAAGACGGCTCAGTGTATCCAGTACGCGGCAAGCTTGCTTTGTCTGAAGCAAAAGTTGATGAGTCAACAGGCGCTGTTACTTTACGAGCTATCTTCCCGAATAGTAATAATCTGTTGTTACCAGGTATGTATGTAACTGCCCGCTTGACACAAAGCGTGATCAGTAATGCAGCATTGGTTCAGCAAAGTGCGGTAATGCGTACACCTAAAGGGGAAACGCAAGTTTATATCACTGATCAAAACAATAAAATTCAAGTACGTCCAGTGACCATCGATGGTACTTACAATGGACAATGGGTAGTAACGGATGGCTTGCAAGCAGGCGATAAGGTTGTTGTCATTGGTGGCAGTAAGGTCAAACCTGAACAAGAAGTGGTCGTAAAACCGTTAGAAAATGCCAATCCAGCACCTTCTGCACAAAACGCCTCGACTGCCAAAACGCCGCAACAGGCTGCAAAGACAGTGGATAAGAAACCAGCTGGCAATGATAATTCTAGCGAAAAACAAACAGAAGCCGCTGCTCAATAATTCCATTCAAAGATAGGAAGACTTAGGGATATACTATGTCACGTTTTTTTATTAATCGCCCTATTTTTGCATGGGTATTGGCTATCTTGGTCATGCTCATCGGGGTGATATCGGTTATTAATCTACCGATTGAACAGTATCCACGTATTGCGCCACCGACTATTTCAGTCAGTGCAAGCTATCCTGGTGCTAACGCACAAACCGTCGAAAACTCAGTTGTACAGATTATTGAACAACGTATGAAAGGTCTCGACGGGCTTATGTATATGTCGTCATCAAGCTCATCGAATGGTGGTGCTTCTGTCACACTGACCTTTGAAAACGGTACAGATTCTGATACAGCACAGGTGCAAGTACAAAATAAGCTACAGGCCGCTATGAGCTCGCTACCTGAATCGGTACAGCGTCAGGGCGTTAACGTCAATAAATCTTCTAGCAGCTTTTTGATGGTACAGGCTTTCGTCTCTGAAGACGGTAGCATGGACCGCAGTGATATCGCCGATTATGTCAACTCAAATGTCGTTGATCAGATCAGCCGTGTCGAAGGTGTGGGTGAAGTACAGGTGTTTGGCTCAACTTATGCCATGCGCATCTGGTTAGACCCTGCTCGCTTGCGTAGCTATAACATGGTGCCATCTGACGTGGTTACAGCAGTACGTGCGCAGAACGCGCAAGTCTCTGCAGGTCAGCTAGGTCAAGCACCTGCTGATACCGACCAACAAGTTATCAATGCCACCGTTACTGTCCAAAGCTACTTACAAACTCCTGAAGAATTCAGAGACATCTTACTAAAAACCGATGTTTCTGGCGCACAAGTGCGTTTGGGTGATGTTGCCGATGTTGAAATCGGTAGTGAGAACTATAGCGTTATCTCACTGTATAACGGTCAAGAAGCAGCGGGTATTGGTATTTCATTGGCGGGCGGTGCAAACGCACTTGAAACTCGTGAAGCCGTTGGTGCGCGTATGGCAGAGCTGGAATCAAACTTCCCAGCTGGTCTAGTATCCGTTGTTCCATATGACACGACGCCATTTGTTCGTTTATCTATCGAACAAGTTGTGATGACGTTACTTGAAGCCATTGTGCTCGTCTTTATCGTCATGTTCATTTTCCTACAGAACTGGCGTGCAACGATTATTCCAACGCTCGCTGTACCTGTAGTTTTACTTGGTACTTTTGCCGTACTCTATGTAGCTGGCTTTAGTATTAACGTACTTACCATGTTTGCAATGGTACTGTCCATTGGTCTACTGGTCGATGATGCCATCGTCGTTGTTGAAAACGTCGAGCGTATCATGGAAGAAGACCCCCATATCTCTGTCATAGATGCCACAACACAGTCGATGGGTGAGATCAGTAAAATCGTTATCGGTATTGCGTTGATTCTATCCGCGGTATTTGTGCCGATGGCCTTCTTTGGTGGTTCAACCGGGGTAATTTATCGTCAGTTCTCTATTACTCTAATTACCAGTATGGTGTTGTCAGCATTAGTGGCGCTTATCTTTACCCCTGCCCTCTGTGTGACGTTGCTCAAACGTAGCAAAAGTCATGAAAAAGGCAATAGTGAAGAGCAAAAAGGATTCTTTGGTTGGTTCAACCGCGGCTTCTTTAAGCTTAGTCGCTCATATGAAAACTTTGTTGGTAAAAGTATTCGTTTTAAATGGTTATATCTAATCGGCTATGCAGCCATCATCGGTATCATGGCTGTCGTCTTTTTACGTATTCCAGGCTCGTTTTTACCAGAAGAAGATCAGGGTATTATGTTCACCTTGGTTCAGCTTCCTGCCGGTTCTACACTAAATGAGACGCAGGACGTATTGGATAAAGTCAGCGACTACTATGAAACGCAAGAGACCGATAATATCGCATCCGTCTTTACGATTGCAGGATTTAGTTTTGCGGGTCAAGGGCAAAACATGGGTCTGGCTTTCGTACGCTTGTCAGATTGGGAGAATCGTTCTGGTGCAGAAAACACCGCGCAAAGTGTTGCGGGTCGCGCCATGGGTTACTTCACTACTCAGTTAAATGAGGCACAAGTATTTGCCATTGTACCACCGGCCATTACTGAACTTGGTAACGCCAGTGGCTTTGACTTGATGATTCAGGATACAAGCAACCTTGGACATGAAGGCTTGCTAGAAGCACGTAACATGCTGCTAGGTATGGCAGCGCAAAATGATCAAGTTGCGGGTGTACGTCCGAACGGTCAAGAAGATGCACCGCAGTTGAAAGTGAATATCAACCAAGAGCAAGCCGCCGCTTATGGCTTGTCACTAGCCAATATCAATAGCGTTATCTCAACTGCTTGGGGTTCAAGTTACATCAATGACTTCGTTGATCGTGGACGTATTAAACGCGTTTATGTTCAAGGTGAACCAAGTAGCCGTACTAATCCTGATGATATCGGCAAATGGTATGTACGTAATGATGGCGGTGATATGATCTCATTTGACGCATTCTCCAGTAGTGAATGGGAATCTGGCTCACCACGTCTTACTCGTTATAACAGTCTGCCATCAATGAACATTCAAGGTAGCGCAGCGCCGGGCTTAAGTACTGGTGAAGCAATGAGCGCGATGGAGACTATGATCCAAGATTTGCCTGAAGGAGTGGGTTATGAATGGACGGGTATGTCACTTGAAGAGCAAAAATCAGGTGCACAAGCGCCAATGCTATATGCCCTTTCAATCTTAGTGGTATTCTTATGTCTGGCTGCCCTTTATGAGAGCTGGTCGATTCCGTTCTCAGTACTATTGGTTATTCCTCTTGGGGTATTGGGTGCTGTAATATTTACATTGCTACGCGGGTTTAGTAACGATATTTATTTGCAAGTAGGTCTACTCACCGTGGTTGGTCTATCCGCGAAAAATGCTATTTTGATTATTGAGTTTGCCAAAGAGCACCAAGAGGAAGGGTATAGTCTTACCGAGGCTGTCATGACAGCGGCGCGTCAACGTTTGCGTCCTATTATCATGACCTCGCTTGCCTTTGGACTGGGTGTTGTGCCATTATTCATCGCCACAGGTCCTGGTTCAGGCAGTCAAAATGCCATTGGTACTAGTGTACTTGGTGGGGTTGTTACCGCTACCTTCCTAGGTATATTCTTTATCCCTATGTTCTATATTTGGGTACGTAGTCTGTTCCCGCACAAATATGAGAACAACAAGCCAAACGATAGAGATGGAGGCAATGGTACGCCTGATCCACATAACCCAACGCCTTCTGAGAGTTATCAGCCTGTAAGTTTTGGAGATAATACACAATGAGTGCCCAAAAAACATTTACCATCAACTCAGTCGCGGTAACAAAAGTTACTACCGCGACGCAACCCGCTTTATCACGGATCCGCAGAAACAGCAGTCGTATATTAGGTTTAACCGCCTTAGCGATGAGTATGGCTGCTTGTAATACTATCCCAAAAGCTGATACGCGCCCTGTCCTAGCAGAGCCGAATATTCCGATTGGACAAACTTATGGTGCGTTCGACAAGGAAACGGCAAGTACGGCTGAGCAACCCAGTATTGCCAGTCAGCGTTGGCAGAATTTTTATAGTGACGATCGTCTAAAAGGCTTGATTGCGTTAGGTCTTGAAAATAACAAAGACTTTGAAAGTGCGCGTCTGGCCATCGAAAAAGCGCGAGCACAATATCAGATTACTGATATCAATGATTTACCAAGTATTGATGGTTCAGCAGGCTATACTCGCCAGCGTCAAAGAAGCGTCACCAGTGATGGCTATAGCGTCAATCTTGGCTTGGCAAACTATGAGCTTGATTTTTGGGGCAAAATCTCTAGCCTAAAAGATCAAGCATTGCAGAACTTTTTGGCTACAACAGCCGCTAAAGATTCGACTCAAATCAGTCTTATTAGTAATATTGCACAAAGTTATGCCAATCTAAGCTACAGCTTGGCTCAGCTAAAACTGGCAGAAGCGACGGTTGAAAGCCGTGAGCAATCACTGTTTATTGCGGGTAAACGCTTTGAGGCAGGTATTGATCCAAAACTGCCTTCTTTGCAAGCCAGTGCATCATTGGAGACCGCCAAACTTGCCGTGTTACGTGCGCAAAGCAGTATCTTGACGTCACGCAACGCGCTACAGTTTTTGGTTGGTGGGCCCATTCCGACCAACTTGATTCCAACGCCTGCCGTTAGCAATATTACCAGTCAGCAAATATTCAATGCTGGCTTGCCAAGTGAGTTGCTACGCTATCGTCCTGATGTATTACAAGCGGAATATAACTTAAAAGCAGCTGGTGCCAATCTGGAAGTCGCACGAGCGTCTTACTTCCCTTCTATCAGTTTGGCAAGCAGTATCGGTGTCAGTAGCGGTAGTCTAGATGACTTATTCAAAAGCGGCTCAGTTGGTTGGTCGTTTGGCCCAAGTATTAGTGTGCCTATCTTTGACGCTGGTCGTTTAGATGCCAATTATGATGTGGCTAAGATTGAACGTGAACAAACTCTGACAAATTATGAGAGCTCTATTCAAACGGCTTTCCGCGAAGTGTCAGATGTATTGGCAACACGTGCCACACTTGGCGAACAGCTAGAGTCACAATATCGTCTGCAAGATAACTTTGAGCAGACGTATCAAATCGCTGATGCACGCTTTAAAGCGGGTATTGATAACTATCTAGACGTGCTTGATGCGCAGCGTTCGTTGTTCTCAACGCAGCAAGGTATTTTAGATTTGGAATTACAAAAAATCGTTAGCCAAATTGAGCTATATCAAGTGTTGGGTGGCGGTGCCAATCTAGACGTACCAACGATCATACCAGTACCACAGCATACCAATTTGGCTCAGGTGCTGACGTTGCCGACCAATACCAATAAAGCAAAAGCCGTCAATGCTATTGATGCAGCTGGCTCAGCACGTGTCGCATCACCGCAAGAAGCGGCTAACATCAAACAAGCGCAAGGCGAAAAAGTCACTACTTTTAAACCTACCGCGGTTGTCGATGTCAATGATGATGGTAAAAAAGAGACAGCTGTAGGTGTGGTGACTAGACAAACCATTCAGAATGAAGACAATGTTGAGCAAGTACCTGTCACACAAATTGCTGAATAATGTCCATAATCGCTTACTCTTACAAGGTTAACATATCTTCGCATTAACCATTGCTAAGTACAATCAGCCCTACCGACTTGGTGGGGTTTTTTGCTTTTGTCACCCGCTATTGGGTATAGTAGTGGCACTATAATATATGCTCAATAAAATGCTGTACCGCTTACTGAGTTGTTTAAATGAGGCCGTTTATTTAAGACCATCATTTTAATATTACGATAGCAGTGACTGATAATTAAATAAGGAAAAATCATGACTTATACTTTTAATCGCCAATTTCCTGAAACTCGCTTACGTCGCTTGCGTTATAACGACAACGTTCGAGCGATGATTCGTGAAGTTGAGCTACATCCTAAACATTTTATTGCCCCTGTTTTTGTATTAGAAGGCACCAATCAACGCGAAGCCATTGCAAGCATGCCAGGAGTTGAGCGCTTGTCCATCGATTTGCTCATCGACTATGCCAAGGAATTGTTGGCTGAAGGCGTGACGACAATTGATATCTTCCCTGTCGTTGATAACTCACTAAAAACCCCTGATGGCAAGGCAGCTTATGATGAAGACGGCCTTGCTGCACGCGCGGTCAAAGCCGTCAAAGATGCCGTGCCAGAAATGGTCGTCATGACTGATGTAGCATTAGATCCGTACACGTCACATGGTCAAGATGGCTTACTTGATGACAGCGGTTATGTCGTCAATGATGCAACTGTTGAGGTGTTGGTCAAGCAAGCTTTGGTACACGCTCGTGCTGGTGCTGATATTATCTCTCCTAGCGATATGATGGATGGTCGCATCAGAGCCATGCGTCATGCTTTTGAAGCAGAAGGCTTTGCCAATACCGCCATCATGGCCTACTCAGCCAAATATGCATCCGCTTACTATGGTCCATTCCGTGATGCCGTTGGTAGTGCTGGCAATCTAAAAGGCGGACATAAAAAACAGTACCAAATGGACTTTGGTAATCGTGCTGAAGCCTTGCATGAAGTGGCAATGGATATCAATGAAGGTGCTGACATGGTGATGATTAAACCAGGTCAGCCGTATTTGGATTTGATCCGCGAAGTAAAAAACACATTTGGTATACCGACATTCGCTTATCAAGTCTCTGGTGAATACGCCATGCACATGGCCGCCATTCAAAATGGTTGGCTAAGCGACGCCGTTATTTTAGAATCTTTGATTGGTTTCCGCCGTGCGGGCGCTGATGGCATCTTAACGTATTTTGCCTTAGAAGCGGCCAGACAGTTAAATAACGCTTAGCTTTTAGACGTACTTTTATGAGTTTTGAAGGCATTGCGCCAGCTGACTGAGATCAGCTGGCGCATTTTTTATTCATCATTGAGATACAAGCTGACTTAACCAAACAAAATCAATCCACTTATTCGGCCAATTTTAGACACCCAATGGGTTTTGGCTTAGATATAGTCGATTTACTCTAAAACCAATGCAGTGCTACTGAGATGGATTTTGCGCAACCTCTTTTTAGCAGCACGCAAGGAAAGTTTATACCAGTAGCATGTGACTATTCACGTATCTATTTTATTTCGAGGCAACTATATTACAAACGCGCACGATCATGCTTTTCATTGAAGTTCAAAGCAGGGCCCACTGGTATGATACGGGTAGGATTGATATTGGCATGGCTGGTGTAATAGTGCGTCTTGATATGCGTCATATTGACTGTCTCTGCCACACCTGATACCTGATACAACTCACGCAGATACCCCCAAAGGTTTGGATAGTCAACGATACGGCGTATATTGCACTTAAAATGCCCAACATAAACGGCATCGAAACGAACCAATGTGGTAAATAAACGCCAGTCAGCTTCTGTTAAAATATCACCTATTAAATAACGACGCTCTGCTAAACGTGCTTCTAGTGTATCTAGCGCATCAAACAGTTCATTTACTGGCTCTTCGTAAGCTTCTTGAGTGGTTGCAAATCCTGCTTTATACACCCCATTGTTTACTGCAGAATAGACAAACGCATTGATCTCATCGATTTCTGCCAATAACTCTGATGGTAAAAAATTACCTTCTGCTGCCCCTACTTCGTCAAAGGCTGAGTTAAACATACGAATGATTTCAGCAGACTCGTTACTTACGATAGTATTTGTTTGCTTGTCCCATAGAACAGGAACTGTCACGCGCCCTGTATAATCTGACTTGGCAGCCGTATAAATCTCATATAAGTAGTCGGCGTCAAATAACGGATCAGCAACGACGCCCTCACCTTCTGCAAACGTCCATCCTTTGTCTCCCATAAACGGGTGCACCACAGACATCGAAATCATGTCCTCTAACCCTTTTAGTTTGCGGTAAATGGTGGTTCGATGTGCCCAAGGGCAAGCCAAAGACACATATAAGTGATAACGGTTGGCTTCGGCCTTGAAACCGCCTTTACCTGAGGGCCCTGCGCTACCATCGGCGGTTACCCAATTTCGAAAACCTGAGTCTTCACGTTTAAAGCGTCCACCATTGGCATCTGTGTCATACCATTTGTCCTGCCATTGACCATCGACTAATAAGCCCATTTTGTTCTCCTATATATTTTAATCTTATTTATTGACTGTGCGTCTTTATCACTCTTTGATATCCATGGTAACACTTCTATCTGGTGCTGCCATTCAAGTGTGTTATTGCTCGCAACATTGTATCAAAATCAGGTCATGGCTATTGTTTTAGTAAGTATGCGGGTGCTAATGAGATTATTTTCTTAGTATTTTGATTATAATTTGATATTGGTATAAAAAAGACTTGCAAAGTCTTCAAAACTTGCTAAAATGCTCAACCTAAATAGGCGTATAGCTCAGTTGGTTAGAGCGCTACCTTGACATGGTAGAGGTCAGCAGTTCGAGTCTGCTTATGCCTACCAAATTTAGAAAGCCCCAATCTCACGATTGGGGCTTTTTTTTGTCCGTGAAATATGGGCTGTAGCGAAAAAGGAAACTATACGTCGATTCAAATTTCCTCTTTTCTCACTTTCAGCAAACGTCATCAAAAAACGTGTGTGCCCAAATTGTGCCTAAGTTGTGCCTGCTCTCTATTTCGCCTTTCTTTCAGATTAGCACTTTCGACCTCTACCCTAAATTATCTAAAACACTCTCAAAATTTATTTACTTCTCTTTATCTAGCGACTCGTTAGGTACATAAGTAAATAAATCACCTACTTCAATATCTAGTGCCTCACAAATTTTATCCATAGTGTCAAAATCTATTCTTGAAGTCTGTTCGTTATAGATCTTGTGCATTGTCGACTTACTAATTCCTGTCATTCTTATTAGATCTGCTACCTTCATACGTCGTTCAGCTAGTAGCACTGGTAAATTACATAAAATCATTAATAATTCCTTAATAGACTAAAAAAGTACTTGTATCGACTAACGATAGCTAGTAAAGTACTTCTATCGAACAACAAATTACTTTTATAGAATTATTTGTTATTTCGATAAAACAACCTAGTTATTTAATTGGCTTACAAGGAATTTATTATGTCACATACCTACCTAACTACCCAAGAGCTTTCTGAGCTCATCAAATACAACCCTCGTACGATTCGTAATGAGCTTAAAGATAGTGTACTTATCGAGGGCATTCATTATATACGCCCGTTCGGTGGTCGTAAGATTTTGTACATTTGGGAAGAGATTGAAAAAGATATGCGCACTGGCATCGCCGGTAGCATCAACGCCATGGCACTACAATAAGGAGAAATAAGATGGCTAGTATTAGAACCCGCAGAGGGAGCAATATGCTATTTGTCGATTTTTATTACATGGGTATACGCTGTCGGGAGACGACAAACCTAACAGACACGCCAGAGAATCGCAAGAAGCTTGAGAAAGTGATTGAGAAAATGGAAGCAGAAATCATTCTAGGGCTGTTCAACTACGCTAAGTACTTTCCAAAAAGTGATAAAGCGGCAGAAATGGTAGCGTTGAACGATCGCAAGGAATGTATTAATACCAATACACCTTCCTTTGAGCAGTTTGCAAAATTATGGTTTTCTGAAAAGGAAATTGAATGGCGTGATACTTACAAGCGCAAAATAAAGGAGATTATTGATATGTACTTGATTGTTAAGTTTGGGACTAAACCCATTCATCTCATAAAAAAGACAGATGTATTAGCCTTCCGTTCATCCCTCGCCAAAGTGACTTACGGAAAAGCTAACAAACATCTGTCAGCGGCACGCATCAATTCGATAATGGTACCTTTAGGTATGATACTAAAAGAAGCAGCTAAACGCTATAAATTTGATAATCCTTACTACGATATCAATGCGCTCAAACAGCCCAAAACAGATATTCAACCATTCACACTGAATGAGGTTTGGACGTTTATTGATGGTGTGAGAGCAGACTATCGCAATTATTATCTGGTACGTTTTTTTACAGGTATGCGTACGAGTGAGATTGATGGGTTAACGTGGGAGAACATTGACCTTAATCGACGTGAGATTGTGATCAAACAGGCTTACGTCAAAGGCAAAATTGTTCCTCCTAAGACTCAAGAGTCTTATCGTGCGATTCAAATGTCACCTTGGGTCTACGATGCTCTAAAGGAACAGCAGGCCATCACTCATAAGCGATCTGACTATGTATTTTGCGCGCATACGGGTGAGCCACTTGATTATAACAATGTGAATAAGCGTGTTTGGCACCCTACTCTCAAGATTTTAGGTCTGAAGAAGCGCAATGCCTATCAGACTCGTCATACTGCAGCAACGCTATGGTTGGCTGCTGGCGAAAGTCCTGAATGGATTGCCAGTCAAATGGGACACTCTACAACCAAGATGCTGTTTAATACTTATAGCCGTTACGTACCGAATATGACTAGGCAGGATGGTAGTGCATTTGAAGCATTGGTCAATCGGAGTCAGATTGCTCAAGTATCTACTGACAAGGGGCCTCACAATGAAAATGATTGATTACGATAAATTGCATGCGACGTTTAAACCTAGTGGCTATGTCAGTAATGGCGCAGATAATATTGCTAACTACCTCATTTGTGAGCTCTGTATTCAGTCAGGTAGTGGTTTGGCTCGTTTTTTAAATGTGGATAGTTGCTTTGATAATCATATGGCGCTGCGCATATGGGTTCAGAGGCGCTTAGACGCTAATCCTGATTATGTACGTGATGAGATGTGTAGCCAGCTTGAGAGTGAGCTTTACGGTCTTTTACCACAAACTGGCTATGGTTATTAAGGAGGATATTATGAGTGTAAACTTTGTATTTGATTCATCTCTTGATGATACGACAAAGCGTTTGTGCCATGAGTATTGGTCCTATGTGTCGCCCAGTGATTATATAGCGCATTTAGAACTGCTTTGTTATGACCACAACACGGAGACTGATGTTTTATTTGCTACACTTGCAAAATGTCAGGTTTATTTAGATGACGTACACTGTGAGTACTGTGGTCGTCCCTATCCATTAGATGTCCCAGCAGATATTCCTCATGCAAGGAGATTGAACTCTTGGTTTTGTGAGGGGTGTATTAGCTTTTCTGGTGGACAGTTTGTCCTAGGTAGGTAAATCTTGAAATAGTTAGAATCAAAAAAACAAAAAAGCCTCAGCTTAAAGTTGGGGCTTTTTCAATTTAGTCAGTTCAGCTATATTTTAGCTAAAACTTTTATAAGATTACACTTTACAGACTACACTAGCTTCTTTAGCCTTATCATAGACCCCGTAAGCATCTAGTCCTAAAGACTCTACATCATCAAGATATTTCTTTGTGCCTTTTTCAAGTGGGCCTTTCCAATCTGGGTCATTGAGTGGGTCTAGGATATCGACAACTTCGTCTCCTTGATCGATAGCTGCTTGTAGCTGCGTTGAATAAGTCTTATCCCACATGTCCCCTACTTTCTTGCTAAGCGCCATACCTGAATTGTCATCAATAACTTGTTTCAAGTCCTCTGGCAGACCTTCATACTTAGCTTTATTCATAGTTACCATTAAAGCAGAACTATAAAATGGCATATTAGTATGATACTTCGTCAACTCATTTAGTTTGAAAGTCTCCATAGCTTCCCATGGAAAGCTTAATCCATCAACTACACCACGCTGTAAAGAAGTATATATATCATTGGCAGGTAGCCCCACAGGAGAAGCCCCCATACTTTCGATGATGTCGCCTGCAACTGCTGAAGGCCTACGAATACGCATACCTCTCATATCCTCAGGAGTTCTGATCAATTTGTTAGTACTGTGCAAGGTTCCAGGTCCTGTGGCAAACATAAAGAGCAAGTGTGAATCTTTATACTCGTCAGCAATCGTACCATTGTCATATAAGGTTTGCAGCATACAGCCTGTTTGTGTTGATGAGTTAGATAACCCTGGAAGCTCTGCAATCTGAGATAGTGGGAATCGACCACTTGTATAACCTTGTACTTGTGAGCCAATATCAATGGTTCCTTTTACAGCAGACTCATAAGCTGTATCTGCTTTGCTAATAGTGGCCGAAGGATATACTTCAACTTTAAGACGCCCGCCCGAATCAGCTTCGATTTTTCTTGCCCAAGGTTCAAAAACCTCCTCATTAATATCAGATGTTGCAGGATAGAAATGCGAGAAACGTAAAACAGTTGGCTCTTCTGAGGAAGTCCTACCATTACTAGATTGATTTGAACAACCTAAAAGGCCCATCGCGGCTAGCACACTTATCGAAAAAATGGGTGCTAATTTCATTATCAATTCCTTTTGATAGTAGTCATAAGTTTATTAATTTAACTTACGTTTTTACAGTATTTGACGAGTAAGTTAAATACACCATTAGTAATGGTTGTACATAGGTAGGTCAATATATACTTAACGTGTACTTAAATACTCACCTGAAATTATCAACTAAAGTGATAGCTGTCAAATCATTTAATGACTATTCTCTCATGTTTATGCTACTGTAATATATTACAAAAATCGGCTAGTTAGGTAGTCTAAGAAATTCAGACGTTGCATAATTTTTCTGATATCTAGACTCTTTTAACGCGTTATTTTAGTCACCCACTGCAAGCAATGTTCTTATAAGAGTCTAATCGATATAAAAGCATTCTTACTGTGGCATTGATTGAATTTAAGAAAACAATATCTAAGTGTGCATATATCAAGGAAGAACAGAATGAAAGGGATTGAATTTTATACTAATGGCCATATTGTCAGCGAAGCTGACAGCATGCGCCAAAAGCTAGGTGTTTTAGCAAAACAATATTCTGCAACATCAGCCATCATTATTACAGATGCTGGTATCTCCGAACTAGGCTATGTCGATACCGCACAGCAATCTTTACAAGAAGTGGGCGTCAATGTAGTTGTGTTCGATAGTGTCGTTGCAGACCCACCGATTGCAGTTGTTGAAAGCGCTATTGAGCTCGCAAGAGACAATCAATGTAACTTGATCATTGGTTTAGGGGGCGGAAGCTCTATTGATACAGCAAAGATTGTCGCCTTATATCCAAACGACTTTCAGTCCGTTAACGATATTTTGGATAAAGATATTAGTGGTTTCAAAAAACTGCCACTATTTGCCATACCGACTACTGCTGGTACGGGCGCAGAGTCTACCTTTGTCTCCGTGATTACAGCAAAAGATGGCAGTAAAAAAGCTATTTATACTCCTAAAATCCTACCTGACGTTGCCATATTAGATGCAACCCTAACCCTAAAACTACCCCGTCATATCACTGCAGCAACCGCGCTTGATGCAATGGTGCATTGTATTGAGGCCTATACGAGTCGTACTAAAAAGAATCATATTTCAGATGCACTGGCCCTGAAGGGATTACAAATGCTTTGGCATAATTTTGAAAAAGTGTTAAACCAAGGCGACGATATTGATGCTCGTGCCGAGATGCTATTAGGTTCTACACTGGCTGGTATCGCTTTCGTCAATGCCTCCGTGGCTGCTGTTCATGGTCTGTCCTACCCGCTTAGTATTAATTTCCACATTCCACATGGACATGCTAATGCACTCGTTATGTGTGGTGTTTTCACATTTAACTTATCAGAAGCTGCACCTCTCTACGCAGAGCTGGCTCGTGCTGTTATACCTGCTCAAACTGCTGGAATGACAGATTTGGACGCCGCTACTTCATTTATTAGTCAATTAAAAATGTTCTTAGGAACCAGCGGTCTTAAATACCGTTTAAGTGAATTGGACATTACAAAGAACGATATTCCCGCCCTAGCCGACATAGTTATCAATACTTATGCACGACTAATCGCCACCAATCCCAAAGATATGACTTTAGAGGAAGTCACTGCAATATATGAAGAAATAGCCTGATAAGAGATGTTTTTTAAATAATTTTGTCTATCAATCAAGGAAGATGATCATGTCGAAATATGAATTAGAAGTTGCTGTTGATGGCTTTCACTATCTAGAAGGACCTCGCTGGTATCAAAATGCATTATGGTTTGTCGATTTCTATACTCAAGGCGTTTATCGAGTTAATAATGAAGGAGTGGCAGAAAAGATTGTGCATGTTGAACAGCAACCTTCCGGTTTAGGATGGTTGCCTGATGGACGTATGCTGGTTGTGTCGATGAAAGACCGCAAAGTATTACGGTTAGAAAATGATGGGAACTTGGTCGTCCACGCGGATATCTGGGAGCATTGTGGTGGT
Source organism: Psychrobacter alimentarius (assembly GCF_001606025.1). Classification (NCBI taxonomy): domain Bacteria; kingdom Pseudomonadati; phylum Pseudomonadota; class Gammaproteobacteria; order Moraxellales; family Moraxellaceae; genus Psychrobacter; species Psychrobacter alimentarius. The sequence continues at coordinate 2,404,381 of NZ_CP014945.1, forward strand.
CATGCCAATGATATGGTGGTAGCCCCTAATGGCAATGCCTATGTGGGTAACTTTGGCTTTGATTTGATGGGTGGCGCTGACCATAAAAATACAGGGCTTGTATTGATCAAACCTAATGGAAGCTCACAGATTGTTGCCGAAGGGTTAGCTTTTCCAAATGGTATGGTTATCTCTTCAGATCAAAAAACATTGATCGTTAACGAGCTTTTTGGCAATAAAATTACGCAATTTGATATTAACGAAGACGGTAGCCTAGGAGAAAAGCGTGACTTTGCTAATTTTGGAGAATTAGGCGATGAGCCAAATCTTGGTTTGCGTATAGAAAATGCCAGTATATTACCTGATGGTCTCACGCTAGATGTCGAAGGTGCTGTTTGGATCGCAGATACCTTAAATCAGCGAGCTGTACGTATAGCAGAGGGTGGCGAGATTTTAGAAACTATCGATACTGCACCTGATGGTATTTTTGCTGTTACCCTTGGCGGACAAGATGGTAAGACACTGTTCATGTGCGCGGCACCAGATTGGGATGAGGCCTCTCGCAAGGCAGAAACTAAAGGACGTATGTTAGCTGCGCAAGTTAAGGTAGGACATGCAGGTACGCCATAATTAGAAAGTTTTTAGAACGTAAATAAAAAGCAAGCCACTTAAAGTGGCTTGCTTCTTTTATCTCTGAGTCGTCAGTTTTTCATAAAATATGTAAAGGTATACAACGTATATACTTTTTTTCTCGTCTAGCCTTTGAAAAATAAAAGATCGACATTAATAGCGTCTTTATATTCTGGTAATTACATACCAATCTGGGTCACTATAAAGTAGATAATAGTGCCTATGTAGTTACCAATGACATAACCTACCGTACCGATAACTAAAATAGGGCCCACTAAATTCGTCCAGCCTTTACTAATTGCTAAAGCGGCTGCAGTTGTTGGACCACCAATATTGGCATTACAGGCCAGTATGACTTCCTCAATACTAAACTTGAATAGCTTTCCCACACCCATAGTGATAGCTAGATTAATCAGCGCAATTATTAGTACAAATACGAATAATAATGGTGCTTTGGTCACAATTAGACCAATAGAGGCTGGAATACCAATGACCACAAAGAACAGATAAATACAATAAGTTCCCAGCTCTTGGCTACCATTTAATTTTTCGAAACTGCTCTTAAAAATAGAAACTATTACAAAGGTTATTGTTGTTAGCAAAAGGTACTTATCAGTAATCAAACTAATGAGCAGACCAATCACAACATTATCACTAGTGCCTAATAAGGCTTGCAAAAATGCGGATAGCTTAAATGATATTAAAACTATGAGCATAGAAGCAGCCAAACAAATCGCTATATCTTTTAAGGAAATCAGGTTGGGTTTCCAGTATGCTTCAGACAATGTCCGACTATTCGACATTTCTGGATTTTTCTCAATTGCGTCTGTATGCGGTGAACCCCATACTCGACGTATGATAGGGACTCCAGCCAATCCAATCAATATTAAGAAATATACGGCCATCATCATATTGTCAGCAACAATAGTCGCAGCATTAATACTTTCACTTGGTGCTAACTTAGCTGACATAGCAGCGTAGTTTACCCCTCCACCACTATACGAAGCTGAAATCATGCCACTTACTTTGTCTAGTTCTGGAATGTAGTGCCGTAGTGCCATAAACGCAAAGACAGTACCAATCATAGTCGCTATAGACGATGTCAAAAATAACAGTAGTAACTTCCAGCTTTCTTTGACAAGAGACTGTATGTTTGTTTTAAATAGGAGCAAAGGTATTGCTAAAGGAACAATGTAACCCCAGACGATGTCATAGGTAGGAGCGTCCGTTGGAATAACTTTTAGATTGGAGGCAATAATTGCAATCAGCAATGCAATGATAGCACCTGGTATTTTACTGGCCCACTTATAACGTTGTTCAATAAAAATAGCAGAAGTGGCTGCAACCATCACAAATGTCCATAGCGCTAAATGATCATCTGCCTGAATCAATGTTTCCATCATGTTCCTCCTTGAACCTAATATTGATAAATGTCAAAATTTTGAAATTACAGTCATTGATGATCTACAACATCCCAGTGAGCGGCACCATAAATAGCATGGCTTTTTTGGTTATAATATGCCCAAAGTGAGTTGCCATAATCAAAATGCCACCACTCAGTAGGTAAGTTGCTAAAACCTACAAGATTCATTACCGAATACAGTAAGCGTCGGTTTTGGCAAGCAGGATGTGTAGGTTGGTCTTCATAAAAATGCGTATGTGAGCGCTCAGTAGGCTCATCAAAACCAGCACCCATATCAAGCCATTCATTTGTTTCACGATTGAACAAAGTGATATCTACAGAGCCTCCTGTTAAGTGAGGGCTAATAAAATCCGCTCGCACTGGTGCAACAAAATCCGATAGGAGCTGTTGTTGTTCATCAACGCTAAGATGTGGGTATATGGTTTTAATATTGTCGCCAATTTTTTCTTGCAGGGCTTTTTGTACGGCGCTTGAACGCCAAGCATCAAGTACCAAAATCCCTAAATGTTTAGGAAGCAAATCAGCAGCTTGTTGTAATTTTTGAATAACAGATTGCCTTGCCACACAAATATTAATGGCATGATTGACGTTACTATCAAAATAAATAGGAAGTTGCTTAAGGTTTTGAGTGTTTGGAACGGCTAATAATGATTCATTTGATTCGAATATAGATATATTTTCTATATGTCTCCAGTCGTGTTCGATAGGAGTAGGTATTGAAGATAAAAGCATTTTTCTCTCAACATGGTTCTATATTTTTTAGAAAATAATGTTGAACGTATCTTTGATGCTTAGATAAGACTGAATAATATTGACACCTAAACTAACCTTAGTTCGAGTCTTAACGTACCATCAACTATTAATTTCCAAAAACATTTTTTCTTGATTTACATAGCCAAAAAATATACTAGCATAGATATCTTAGAAACATATATATGTTTTTAGACTAAAAAAGACGTATCACAAAATGTAGAACAGTCTTGATGAGTATCTTGATAGATAAGACTATGTATGACTACTACTCCAACTATATAAAGCTAATCATTTAAATACAGCTCAGCCATACCATCAAGTCTCGCTTTTACCTCTTTCCAGTTCGGCATGACTTGGGTCAACAAGCGCCAAAAATTCTCACTATGATTGTGCTCGGCGATATGACACAGCTCGTGCAGTATCACATAATCAATGCATTCTTTTGGTGCTTTGACTAAGTGCGGATTGAGGATTAAATTGCCTTTATTTGAGCAGCTTCCCCATTGTTTTTTCATGGTCATTAACTTCAATGAAGGATTATTTTTTACCCATGAAGCCTTATGTATCAAGGCCTCAAGCCTCTCTCTAGAGACCAATGTAAATTTGTCTTTATACCATTTATCAATCAAGCTTTTCACGAGAACCGCTCGTTTTTCAGCGTCTAATTTAGAATCACTTTGAGACAATTCTACCTGTAACTTACCGCGACTGAGCTTCACCGTACTGTTTATTTTATCGCTAGTTTTTGCATCGGTTATCACTTTTAACACATAACGACGACCCATATAAAACTGGGTCTCACCGCTGACATAACGCTTAGGCAGTACATGGTCTTTTTGCTTGGCAAAGTCCTGTAGGTTTTGCCATATCCAGCGCGCACGCTTCATTATCGCGTCATGTATCATCTCATCTGTAGCATCAATAGGCGCAGTAACGACCACACGCTGATCAGGATGTACTTTAATCACAATTTTGCGAGGTTTGCTTTTTTCAGTGGTCAGAGTATCAGCTTTAGACTTACCTACTGTTGCTTTATAAGTGCCTTCTTTACGCACGATTTCGTAGTAGATCTTATCTTGACCATAATAAAAGATGCCATTCTCAGTCATTGCCTACTACCTACCCTCTGGCTGCTCTTGGACTGCTTGTCTCTCTCATGCTTTTCGTTTCTCTTGAAAGCCCAAGTCGGGTAATTTTTAGTACTGCTTCAATGAGCTGCTGCGCTTTATCGATACCTAGGTCAGCAAATAACATTGGCAATAAGCGTCTATTAATCGCATTTTCAATTTCTGCTGGATTAATAGAATACTCAGCCACTGCTGTCTTAACGATTTTATCAATCTCAAAGGCGTAAGCGACGAGCTTATCGTTATCTAGCTCTCTATCCGTTAAGAAATCAGCATCAAACAAATACTTAAACAAACCAAAATATGCATGAGCATGTTTGTTTAATTTGCCACTATCATCGATAAAGCTATTTGGTATATCAGCGACATCACGCTCTTTGACGGCTTGCTCAAAGTCAGCAAACATCATGTACTGCTTCACTGGCGCATCAAACATGGCTTTGGCATCAGCAATTGCTTGCTTAAGTAATTTAGAAAAATACTCTTGAGCATAAGGATCATCAGCCAGATCTTGTTCAATCATCTTGGTCACACGACCAGTAATTTTATCCGTTTGGTTACGCGCTTCATCATCACTCATCGTCTCAGGCTTAGCATTTTTTCCTAAATTGTCGACTAGGTAAACGCCCTTTGCTTCTTTAACCTCAAGCCCTGCAATATGCTTATCGAGTAAGCTACGAATATCCGCTTCGTACTCATCGTAATCGATGGTCTCATCAGCGTCTTCGCGTACTTGCTTGCGTAGATTAACAAAGGCTTTTAGATCTGTCTTGTAGCGATCACGCTTGCTATCAAATGATTTATCTTCAAAGAAAGACGCTGATTGCAGTGCAATTTTCATAGCGTTAGAAAACTCGGTCAAAGCCGCATAAAAGTCATCACGCTCTTTAAGCTTGGTATCGACTACCCTGCCATCTATTTCCTGCATTTTTGGCGCAAGCACCTGTCTTAACGCTTGCCCATCTTGCTTGTTTTTCACCGATGAGAATATCGCCCACAGCTCGCTATGCAGTCTTGGTAGCTGCTTATACTCGGTATCCATTGCGTTATATAGACCCTTGAGGTCTTCGATATCAAAGCCACCTTGCGTACGTTCCGCTAAGTCTTGATATTTCTCAATGGTGATATCCAGCTCTTTTAAGATGCCGCGATAATCAATCAGATAACCAAAGCGTTTTTTCTCATGCAAACGATTCACCCGCGCAATCGCCTGAATAAGATTGTGCTGCTTTAATGGTTTATCTATATATAGCACAGTGTTCTTGGGCTCATCAAAGCCCGTTAATAGCTTATCGACGACGATCATAATGTCAGGACCATCGTCCTGACTGAAGGCTTCTATAATGGCTTTGGTGTATGCTTTTTCATCACCGCCGTACTCTTTGGCGACATTATCTTGCCACCAGTTTTGTACGATATCTTTTGATTCGCCATCGACGGTGTCATGCCCCTCACGAGTGTCAGGCGATGACATGGCAACCACAGAGGTCACTTTGCCAATCTTATCCAAAGCGATCTTATAGCGGATAGCTGAGGCTTTAGAATCACAAGCCAATTGACCTTTTAGGTGCTGCTGTTTAAAGTTTTGAAAGTGATCAGAGATGTCATGAGCGATCAGCTCAATACGTCCTTCAACCTGATAGATTTGACCTTTTTGGGAGAACTTACGTTTTAGGTCGGTTTTTTGATCATTGGTGAGCTTTTGGGTAATACGATCAAACCATGCATCGATGGCTTGGTCATTGGTATTGAGCTCAGGGATACGCTCTTCGTATAAGAGTGGGGTGACGGTTTTATCTTTGACCGCTTGCTGCATAGTATAAGAGTGAATGATGCTACCGAATTTGTTTTCGGTCTTGTCATCCTTTAGCAGAGGCGTACCCGTAAAGGCAATAAAAGCAGCATTCGGTAAGGCTTGTGCCATGCGGATATTATTCTCACCATTTTGGCTGCGGTGACCTTCATCGACCATGACGATAATATTTGGGCTGTCGTTATAGCATTCATCATACTTCACGGCTGAGCCAAACTTATTAATAATTGAGAAAATAACTCGCTCGTTACCGTGACCGATTTGCTGCGCTAGACGACGACCAGAGGTTGCCATCGCATCGGATTTATCACGATCACTAAGCACACCACCAGAAGCAAAGGTTTTACTAAGCTGGGTTTCCAGATCGACACGGTCGGTGACCACAATGACTCGGCACTTCGCAAGCTTCTCTAACCAAATCAAAGCTTTAGAGAAGAAAACCATAGTGAAAGATTTACCACTGCCTGTGGTATGCCAAATGACACCGCCTTCACGACTGCCCTTTTCATCAAAGGTGCTAATGCGTTCAATCAAGGCTTTGATACCAAAGACTTGCTGATAACGGGCAACAATTTTGCCAGCCTTTTTATCAAATAAGGTAAATAGGCGTGTCATTTCAAGCAAACGCTCAGGCTGTAATAAGCTAACAATTAGGCGGTCTTGATCGGTAACGACCAGATCACCGCCAGCAATCAGTGATTTATATTCATCTGTAATAGAGACAGGACGATGAGCGAACAGATTCTCAATCTGCTCAGGACTGAGCGCTTGGTTTTTTAGACGGGCAAACTCAGGCTCAGAGATCTCTTCCTCAACCCATTTTGCCCAAAACTTCTCAGGCGTACCGCAGGTGGCATACAGACCGTCATTACCATTGACCGCTAGCAATAACTGGCTATAGGCAAATAGATGTGGAATTTCTTTTTGCTTTTGATTGCGAATATGCTGGGACACCGCTTGAGCATTGGTCGATTGCCACTCTCTACTGGAGTCAGGGCGTTTGGCTTCGATCACTGCTAACGGCAGACCATTCACAAAGCAGACGATATCGGGTCTACGGCTGTTTGTACCCTCGCTATTGAGTACCACCAGCTCTTCGGTAACGTGAAAACTATTATTGCTAATATGATTCCAGTCTATCAAAGCAATAGTTTGTGAGGTTTTTTTACCGTCGATAAACTCAGTCACGGTCACGCCATAAAGCATGGCGTTATAAAGCGCCTCGTTTGCTGCCTGCAGCCCTAAGTTCATCGCTGGGTTTAGCTCGTGCATGATTTTATCAATGGCGCTGTCTGATAAAGGATGCGCCTGACCTTCAAATGTAAAAGTTTGCTTGGCTAAAAACGCACGCATAATAGGCAATAACACTACTTGGTTGGTGGCCTTATTTGAAGCCACTTTTGAGCGCATGGCACTGCATTGGCTTGGTGGGATAAATTCGTAGCCCAGCGTGGTGAGCAAGGTTAAGGCAGGGATTTTTGAGCTGAATTCTTCGGCGAAGTTGATGCTGATATCGGTCATATTTGCCCACTTGATAATATTAAAATGAGTCGCTACCCTGTAAAAAATGTTTTTGTAGATTTCCAAATTTGTTTAATATTCATAATTAAGCTGCTATACAAAGCAGGGAAATTGCATACTTCGATCTGACTCTGATATTGGCTGTTTCTAGCTAACTCTTTGTCTATTTCTAGAGCAAATTTTAAAGACTGAGCTTCTCTCAAAGAAAACATTGCAGAAAATATCATAAGCAACAACAGTATTACGTATGCTTTTAACTTAAAAATTACATCGTTTAAATCGGTAATACCACTGAACCAGAAAGACATTATTAATACCAGTGCAGCAGATATCATGAGCATTAAAAAACCCGTTATCTTTAAAAAATTTAGAAACAGTTTTTCAATGCAGCTTATACTAATAACAGGATTACCATCTATCGTTATAATAAATATATCTGCTCTTTTGAACATTTTCATCGTAAGCTTACCATTCGAATCAACTCTGAGCTTTAACAATTTTTCTCGAAAAGGTTTGTCCCAACTTATACCTTCGAACCTCTTATACAAACTATTTTCTAGCGATTCTTTAAGATAATCAGCACTTCTACCCGTTACAATACCCGCATCGAGCGCCTCCTTTAGCGCTTTACTTTTACGACTAGTTATGTACTGATGAAAGCTAGTAATATCATTTATTTTATATAAAAAAATTAGAAAAGCGGTCGAGATAACGCCAAATTTTCCTAGTCCTAATAAAGTAGTCACAATTTTAGTTATATCTGGTTCCACTGTTTACTCCCTATCAACCACTTCTTAAAGAACTCCAACCCGACAACTAAAAGCTCAGTCATAACTCACATTCAAATTTTTATCAATTTTGAAGCCATCGTAAAGCGCGACAATTAGTAGCTGTCCATCTTTGATCAAGACTAATATATTCTCTTGATCGACATACGCTCCGTAAGGATTATCTTCGGTGACATACGCTTCGTCTTCATCTTCGTATAAACCATATGATAAAAATGCTTGGTAATCTCCGCTTTCATGCAGTTGAAAAAACCCACTGTCAGATGCGCCTAAATGTAGACTTGCAAGCTGTTCTAATAAGCTAGGATCGGTGATAGGTGGCATTAGTGTATCAAATTGCTCAATACCAAATGAGTCCGCATAACCGCTGAAATCTTGGTCAGTTAAGGGTAGCTCGTAATAAGGATAGGAGACACGAAATGCGAGGTCATACTGTTCGGTATCCTCGTATTCGCTAGCTGAGGCATGCACTAAAGTATTTCCAGCAGATACTATTAGCACGCTTAGAGATAATAAACGGAATAATGTCATAGAATTTTTAAATTTATTGACAGTGTTAAAATGAGCAAGGTTAAGGCAGGGATTTTTGAGCTGAATTCTTCTTGGAAGTTGATACTAGGATTGGAATCGGTCATGCCTGCCGCCTTTTACATAGCGTTTGTTTGGTTATCTTGATTTTAGCTGATACGAACAGAAAAAAGGCATAAAAACATTGCTATTTTTATACGCGCCCCACACTTACCTATTGATAGCCATTTTAGGTTAGTGACCTACTGCATTAACTCATCAGTGGTTTTAAGGAGCTGTTGAGTCGACCGTATTCTAATATATCCAAATTTGGACGTTTGATAGTACTTCTCATACGCTAGGGTTAAATAAATATCTGCAAATATTTTATAATAGCAATCATAATACCCATGAAAACAACAAATAATATTTAATATATATACCGATATGAATATATACAGTCACGACAAACTAGAAAAATCTATGCAAGACACGCCTACAAATGCTCTCATCAGATTGATATATATTAGTGATATCAATACCGCTGATAGCTCGGTGTTTGCGCATATACAACATCACTCAGAATCTTTTAATAAAGAGAACCATATCGCGGGTTTTTTGTGCAATAACAATGAGAGCTTTTTGCAATGTCTAGAAGGCACAAAGGAGGTTGTCTCCTCCCTGATGCAAAGAATATTCAAAGACAAAAACCATAAAGATGTGGATGTCGTTTTTTCTAAAAAGATAAGCGGTTATAGCTTTACAGATTGGCGTATGCACAGTATTAATCTAAATGATAGTAACTGGAAAAAATTCTCAAATCATACTCAGCTAACTGATATCTCCCCATTCAAACCACAGCATTGGCCTCATTGGTTCGTCGATCATTTTATCGAGTCCGTAAAAACCATTGATTACTCCAACCTAGATAAAGACCTGATTACCTTTGATAAGCTAGGATATTCCGATGTCCAAAAGACGTTGGCCAGTAATAATGTGTTGTTCTATATCTTTTTGAGTGTGCTGATCAGCTCTGCTGTGGCGATCTTGCTGTTTAGATATAATGTCATTGCTTGATGCCATTGCTTAATATCAGTCAGTGCCGATATTAGGGCGTGTCCTCAATCTGAACGAGAGCGCCTAAAAGAATTAGATATAGGTACGTTATGGAGCAATATTAAGATAGGGAGCTTTACACTAAATTCTTCTGTGAAGTTGATACTAGGGTTGGTCATATCTGCCCACCCTGATTACATTGCTCATAATCTAATTTTATTACATCCGATAAGGGCGTAAATCTTGGATTCAAAACGACTTCTCTTTCACCAACTCGCATCCAAAAAATATCAGAATTACTTACAGTAGTTTCGATAACAACTCGATCTTCTTTATCAAACCCATAGTGATTAAAAGCGAATGCTTTTGCCGTATCGAAATCAGTAGTCCAAGACTGCCTATCCCTATAACTTTTGTCCTCAAATGACTCTAAAGAACATCCTCTGTATACAGTCAGCTTGGCTGGTTGTTCAGGATAACTATCTATAGGCGAAGATATTATTACTATTGGAAACCAGGCATCACCACCGCGACTAGGGTGTGCATAAAGTTCCTGATGTAGCTCTAATCCTTTATATTTATTAGAAACATTAAAACAATCAAACATTACCTGCATAAATTCATTTTCTTTATCACTACCTTCTTCGTAGTAATGTGTATCACCGTCAAATGAACCCTCTTTTTTGGAATCAGTTAGCATGTTTAAGAGCAAGTTATTTGCCATGCTTTTAAAACTATCATCAAAACTATTATATTTATCGAAGAAATGATCAATCTCAATCTGCATCTCATCCTTTAAGCAATTTAGCACTGACGGTGGAAGCTCAACTTTATTCATTCGGCACTACCCCTAAACAAAGAAAAACCGCCAAGGTTGCGCGTTGCCCAAAGGCACTAAGCGTGGCAGTTGTATAGAACACTGTATAATTGGCTGCGATGTCGCGGTAACTATTTATAATAAATTCAATATCATCAGATAATCACAGCAACAAATACCTATATTAGAATACTATTATTTATAGTCTATCAAATATAGAACCTTTGTTAGGAGTGAAAAACTTCTCATAAAACTTAGTTGCGTAGTCATCAGTCATACCTGCAATGAAATCGCAAATAACTCTCATTTGTGCATGTTCTCTAGCTTCATCTACCACACTCTTTTCTTCTTGCTCTAACTTCTCTATAACAGATTGTAATAAGTATTTTTTTGGATTTTTCTCGGCATCTTGACTGGCTTGCGTCCATCTTTCTTTAGTAGACTTTGGCAAAAACCTTTCAGGATCTTCTGAAAGCACTTGAAATAACTCAATAATTAATTTCTGACCTTTGAACTCAAGCTGTTGAACATTTTCATCTTTTATCACAATATCATATACAAGATTACAGATAAGTTCTCTAAGCTTTTCAATTTCTTCTTCAAGCTTAACTTCAAGGTACAGCAAAGGGTCAGTACAACCTGAACCATTATTTACAATAACAATGCTAGTAATCATTAAATTAATTAAAGAGCCAATTGCATTTTTTCTCTCATGACTCTTGCTACTAAAAAGCTGCTTTGTTATTGAGGCAAATTCTAACTCGCTTCTCTCAATTTTATTTGCTTTATTGTCCAACAAGTAATGTTTTTTTTCGAAACGCTTTTCCCACTGCTTTTCATTAATCATTCCTAAGGAAAGTGCATCTTCTAAGTCGTGTAAGCTATAAGAAATATTATCTGCCAGATTCATAATTGTACAATCTAGTGATTTAAATCTAGTTTTTCTATGTTCACCGACTTTTTTCTCTTTAAGTTTGAAAAAATTCTTTTGATCTTCTTTGCTAAAAGCTTTAAAAATGAAGCTGACAATATCTCTGTCAACATCGTAATAGCACTTAGGCGGTTTTTGAGTATCTGCTTTGAATAACCAATATGGTAATTCAGGGTTTTCCTTAACTTTATAAAAACTCTCATCAACTAATTCATGATATGAAACAGGGTACTTCAAAACGCCTAATAGCATTCGTCTTGTAGGGTTCAGGCCATACTCATCAGTATATTTTTCTATCTTCCCAAGTATTCTCAATGTCTGACCGTTACCTTCGAATCCCCCATACTTTCTCATACAGTAATTAAGAGCTACTTCACCACCATGTCCAAAAGGAGGATGTCCAATATCATGTGCTAAACAAATAGCTGTAATCAAAGACATATCAGGTAAGTACTCTTTGTACTCTGAAAACCTCTCAGATTCATTGATATACTGAACAATACCTCTACCAATTTGCGCCACTTCCATAGAGTGAGTTAATCGAGTGCGGTAAAAATCACTTTCTCCTAACCCCAATACTTGTGTTTTAGATTGTAGACGCCTAAAAGCAGCAGAATGTATTAGTCTGGCTTCATCTCTATCATATTCACTACGAACTTCATCATAGCGCTTTGGTGGCTCCTGTCTTCTTTCTTCCATCGCCTTAATATCGATCATATACATTACTTCTTTTAATTAGAATTCACTAAAGTATCAGCTAAATCATCAATTTAAGCAAACTTTCGTCTATATCAAACCACCACCCGCTTCTTCCCCATCAACAACACCTGCATCAGCGCCTTCTTCTCTTGCCGCAAATCAGCCAATTGCTGCTCAAGCAATTCAATCTCTTTATCGGCATTGGTTAAGACAGTCGCGACTTTTTGTTGTTCTTTTAGGGCGTGCAGATATAGACAATGCTTAGAGTGTCGACGACAATATGTAAGGAATATTTATTCAGCCGATGCTGGACGGTATTTTAACTCTAAATCATTTAAATGGCGCATTAACTCAATTATTTTGGCAGACAGATCATCTAAATCAAACGTTTCAAATGCCCAAGATATGCCCCATAAAGTATTGTTTGTTTCATACCAAATTTTATTATCCAAGTTTAACCATGAATCACCAATTAAATCTTTAAATTTCTCTGTCAACTCATCCGATTGCTTGCCAATATGTAAATTAATCTTATGCGAAACATCATTATCACTTGCCTTCATCCATAACACGATATCAGAGCCTGTTGTCCAATTAAGATTAGTGAACTTAATGACAGGCTCATAGTCATACCACTTAGCGTGTTTCACTTTACATTCAAAATTTTCTAGGTCACTGGCATTTAAGTCTGATGAAATTCTGGTTCCAATTTTATGCATCAGATTGTTATAGATATAGTCGCTTAATTGAGCAAACTCATTCAAGTTTTCAGTTAAAAAAGAAATTTCGTCTTTATTAATTGCGGTCATGGTATTTAAGCCTTTTAAATGTAGTAAGAACTCTCTGGCGAACAAAGTCCATTTGTTATAAGGATTATTAAACATAGTTTGTGATAACTCTATTTCGATATGTTGAACCAGCTCGTTATATGAGATGCCATGCCAACCTCCTACTACAAGATCTACGCTCACATTACCATCAAGGCAAAGCACCAGTTTAATGAGCGTCTTTGGAGCTGAGTGTTGAGTTTTCTTACTAATACGTTCATTACCAAAGGCTGTATATTCATCAAAAGGATTATTTTGATGGTGGTAGATTTTACATTCAATCACTATTAACGCAGTGTCAGTTTCTACGAGTAAATCAATACGCTTGCCATTTTGCGTAACCACTTCTGTCTCTACACTCTCAAAAGCACCTAAAGAGGATAGTATGTTTTTTTTAGCGATAGCAGACTCTAGACCTCTAAAGAAGCTGTGACCCAAACCATGATGGTTGGCTGAATTTAAAAAGAAGCTGAGCAGTTCAGTCGTTGGGTTTTCAAAATGCCCTCTTGTGCCAATATCAAATAAATTCAGCTCTTCCTCCGTAAAGTCTAATGCTCTAAATTTGTCTATAAGGGCTTTAAACCTTTTAAGATGATAGGGAGCTTGCACTGATGTCATTGTAATTCCTTTTATCGATCGTTTTTATGTTGTTGGATTAGTGCTTTCTAGAGGTGCCCTTTAAATGGTGCACAGCTCACCATTTAAAGGGCACCACGATAATCAAAACTTATTATTAGCTATGAGCCTGAGTTTCAAATCAGTATCCATCAACAACCACCCGCTTCTTACCCGTCAACAACACCTGCATCAGCGCCTTCTTCTCTTGCTGCAAATCAGCCAATTGCTGCTCAAGCAACTCGATTTCTTTATCGGCATTGGTTAAGACGGTGGCAATTTTGTTTTGCTCATTTGATGAAGGGAAGTGAACTGGAATCTTTTCGCATACAGCTTTATTGATTTTAGGTTGAGCCGATCCTGAGTTAAACTTTCTATAATCGAGACTTTCGAGATATATACACAAAAACTCAGAGTTTTTATCTTTATTTGCTTTCATGACATGTGCATGATTATTAACCCAGATTTTTCCCGAAACCATAAACACATGAGGAACTACTCTTGATAGAATGTTTTCGCCGTCCTCACCTAACAAAATTAATTCATCGTCAAAAATATAGTCGTTTACATAGTCAATAATGCCTGTTGCACCAAAATAGGGATATTGACCTTGAATATCAGCTCTATCTTCTTGCTTAATAGGTTTGCGCATTCCATTTAAGAATGTCACACAGTCTTTCAAAGGAGCAGTTTCCCACTCACCCTCAAACCGTTCTCCCTTGTCATCTAGCAAACGCTTTTTACCCGTTAGTAATTGCTGCATTAAGGCTTTTTTCTGCTGGGTGCTGTTATTAATCAAACGCTCGGTGGTGCTAATCGCTTTATCCCAAGTGGATAGGATGTTGGCGATTTTTTGTTGTTCCAATACAGGAGCTAGAGGAAATTCTACCGAATAAAAATCCTTATGATTTAAGTCAGGAATAGTGCTAGCACCAGCTTTAGTTAAAATTAAATGTTGGACTCTGGGTGAACGTAGATAGTTCACTAAAAAAGTTTTGTCAATTTTATCTTTATCAAAGTCCATCAAGAAAAAATTATTATGAAACGCACCTTCGACATCCGTGACAACAATGCCTGTGTTACCAGTACGTGTCATCAACACATCATCTCTATTACAAATAACACGTTGTGAAGGGGCTTCTACATATTCACGATCTTGATCCGTCTTTTTAATCGACTGGATAGTTATATATTCTTTTGACGTACTCGTTGGAGCTTTTAGTCGTTCAGAGATAGCAATTTGTAAACCTTGCCTAACTTTCATAACCTCAGAAAGTCTAACGCGTTTCCAATCTTTAGGGATTCCCCCTAGTTGTGAGGGTTTCAGTAAATTAGGCACCATAACCCAACTCCTTTAAAAACCCTGCCATCTCAGTCTCTAAACTATCTAACTCAGCCTTTAACTCAAGACGCTCAGACCGCACTGCATCCAAATCAATCTCCGCCTCTTCCTCAAACGTATCGACATAGCGTGGAATATTTAGGTTAAAATCGTTATCCGCTATCTCATCAAAGCTCGATAAATACGCGTATTTATCGACACTTTCTCGCGCTTTATAGGTCTCAATGACTTTAGCAATATTGTCTTCAGTCAACTGGTTTTGGTTTTTACCTGATTTAAACTCATTGCTGGCATCAATAAACAGTACCGTGTCATCAGTTTTGTTCTTTTTAAACAGTAGAATAGCCGCTGGAATACCTGTCCCGAAGAATAGCTTTTCGGGTAAACCAATCACCGTATCGAGCAAGTTTTCTTCGATCAGTTGCTGACGGATTTTGCCTTCGCTTGACGCACGGAATAGCACGCCATGCGGTACGACCACACCCATGCGGCCGCCTTGTTTTGATGAAGAGGCAGGTTTGAGCGTTTCGATCATATGACTGATAAAGGCATAATCGCCCTTGGTCTTGGGCGGTACACCGCGATGAAAGCGACCGTAGGGATCGCTGCTGGCATCGTCATGTCCCCATTTATCCAGTGAAAACGGCGGGTTGGCGGTCACCACATCAAACTGTAATAAGTGCTTGCCGTCACTACCTAATAGCAGCGGATTACGAATGGTATCGCCCCACTCGATACGGTGGTTGTCCTCGCCGTGTAGGAACATATTCATCTTGGCCAGTGCCCATGTTGAGCCGATGGCTTCTTGACCGTATAGCGCATACTTCTTAGAATTTGAGTTTTTGCGTACCATCGCCCCGCACTTAATGAGTAGCGACCCCGAACCACAAGCCGGATCACAGATTTCATCACCCTCGACAGGCTCAAGGATAGTCGCTAGCAAATTGGACACTTCGGGCGGCGTATAGAATTCACCAGCCGTCGCCCCACTACTGGCGGCAAAGTGCTTGATTAAGTACTCGTAAGCATTACCGATCACGTCCAAGCTACCGACACGCTCAGCACTTAGATTAAGGATGTCTTTGCCAAAGTCTTCTAATAGGTGGCGGAGTAGCTCGTTCTTTTGCTTTTCTTGACCGAGTTTGTCGGTGTTAAAGCTTATGTCTTGGAAGACGTTTTTGAGCTTCGTACCGTTGGCTTCTTCAATCGCGTGTAGCGCCTCATCGATGCGCTGACCATTGCCCGGCTGATGACGCTGCTCGTATAAATCCCAAAAGCTTGCGCCCTCAGGCAAGACAAAACGCTGCTTGGACATCATCGCGTGGATCAGTTCAGGGTTGTCGCCAAACTGCTCGACTAACTTGATGTACTCATCGCGATAGACGTCAGATAAGTACTTGAGAAACAGCATGGTTAAGATAAAGTCTTTATAGGTATCGGCGCTGATAACCCCGCGAAAGGTGTCACAGGCGTTCCAGACGGCTTTATTGATATCGTCTTGATTGATTTGGCTGGCGGGCATTGATGATTCCTAAATACTTTGGAAAATTGTGAATAATTATAGTGAGGTAATGATAGCAGGGTCTGATATGGATATCTTAAACTGACAAGCATTTAATTATGAGATTCTTCGAAAGTGGTGTAACATTTGTTTATTTTTATTTTGAGGCAAAAAATGGTTTTGACACGACATTTTATCCAAAAAATGGCGACAGCAATAATAGCGCTGAGTATCAGCTGGTCAGCATTAGCGGCGGATTTTGAGTCTCTTAAAGCATTAGCTGAATCAGGCGATTCTCAGTCTCAGCTTGGGCTTGCTAAGCACTATCAGACGCTCGTAAGACCAGACTATCGTATTTTTAATAATGAACCTATCGACTTCTATAATGAAGATAAAGACGTAGATGACAATGCTGAAAAAGCGTTTAGCTGGTATTTAAAAGCAGCTAACCAAGGTAACGCTATCGCCCAAGCGAAAGTTGGCGGTATTTATCATGATGGTATATATGTCCCGCTAGATCATACCAAAGCTTTTAAATGGTATCAAAAAGCAGTTAAAGAAGATGTGGCAGAAGCGCAGTTTGGCTTAGCGTTAATATACGCTTACGGTAATGAAACACCTAAAGATCCAAAAAAATCAAAATACTGGCTTGAGAAAGCAGCAGCACAAGGTTATGCCCCTGCTTTGTTCCACCTTGCGTATGACTATCAAAACCATTATGGCGATGACGAAAGCCAGAAAAAAGCGCTTGAGATTTTCAAAAAACTGGCGAATACAGAGAGTCGAAATAGTGAATATGCTGTTCGTTCGTACTATGCACTAGGCTTTATGTACTATGATGGTTATGGTACTGAAGAAGACTATAAAAAATCGGCATACTGGTATCAAAAAGCTGCTGAACAAGGTCATGATACTGCTCAACTGGAACTGGGAAGAATGTACTCTAGAGGTGAAGGCGTTGGGCAAAATCATGAAAAAGCCCTAAAATGGTATACAAAAGCAGCAAATCAAAAAAATGTCTTGGCACAAACAGGTCTAGCATGGATGTACTACCATGGTAATGATGTCGAACAGGATTATACACAAGCTTTTAAGTGGTTGAACAAAATAGTAGAGAGCGGTAAGGACGACCACTCAATTCAAGCAATGCTTGCGTCGTTATACCTCAATGGTGATGGTGTCGCTAAAAATAATGCTGAAGCAATCAAATGGTACGGTAAAGCCTGTCAAAACGGCAATCGCTATAGCTGTAAGCAATATTTAGAATTAACCCAATAATAGAAATAAACCATATGAAAACAGTTGCATTCTATCTACTAGCTACCCTAGCTTTAAGCGCTTGCACAACAGCAATGAATACAGGGATAACGAGTAATAACAGCAATCAAACCGTGACTGAATTTCCCGTTCAGACTGCAATGAATAACATATATACAAAAACGCGTAGTGAAGATCTGTCTACTGTTATGTATGGTCTAAAAATGGCAAAAGAATTTACAGTCATGCCCAAAGGTACAACTGTATTCAATAATCAGCAGGTACAGAGTGCTGAAGTAGTCAGGCTTAGCAAAGTCGAAGGGCAGATCATTGATAAATCAGTAGGTGTAAACTATTTTACTTTGAATCCGTTGGTTTTCCACGGTTTTACCAAAGATTCAGGCGAATATTCTATAGCAACTCAAAGCGTAACTATTCCTAAAGTAGCGACTGTTGGCGATTCAAATCAGTTTGTCACTGAACGTATCTACTCAGATAGTAGCAAAAATATACCAGTTAATTTTTATAACTTAACTTGGTCCCTATCACGTGCCAGCGCAAATACTGCATGGTTCTGTATAGATATTGATATCTATACAGAACCATGCAGTATTTGCGCTGAAAATAGCTTTGAGATCATAAACTATATGAGTGAATAATGGTGTCAAAGCTACTTTCAGTACAAACCACCTGTCTTTGCCACCAAATTTATACGATTTAAACACACAGATATTCGCGTTTATGATCAACATTTCTTTCATGTCGATAATTAATCGAGTCTGTCATGTATGTGTTCATTGAACAAAAAGTAGCTTGAGCTATATGAATTAAGAATGAAAAATATTATAAATTTTAAGAAGTGATTTGAAATAACACTAAACCCTATTTTGACATCTTAGAATTACAGGTCAATCTGTATCAGGTATCTAAGCTTTACTCTTCTATTAATAGAACATTTTCGCTCCACTTTCCACATCCAAGCTATCACCCTAAACTATTTTTCTAGTTATCTTATCTATTTATACACCTACAAACTCTAGCTAATTCCTGAGTCACTATAGATAGAATTGTCATCAATTTTGTCTACAAAAGCTTAGAAGCGTAGCAAGGCGTCATTAACTGTCGCTTAATTTAAGTTTTTGCCTCAAAACCTCACAAATTGGCTTTCAATTGTTTGCTAATACTCGTAAATTATTAGTGGAGGTCAATACACAGGGTATAACGACCAAGTCATCAACTCGATATCTTAGTAGGAAAGATATGAAACCACTATCGATCGCTAAGCTACAAATACTCAATGTGCTTGTATATCCACAAGTCATGAGTCTGTTTGATATTTATACCGGCCATATTAGGCCGCTTCTTGACAGCAAAGCTATCGCACTTGAGCAAAGTAATACTTGCTTAAAACTTACCGGCTTTATAAAAGAAGATGAAAAGTGGTTCTTGCTCAATAACTTTGAGCTATTTCATATAGCAAAAAGTCCTTATATTGATTTTGATGTATTAAGAAAAGAAGTAGCCGTAAAAAATATATCAAAGAATCAGTTTGATTTTGACATCAGTTTTTACGAACTTACCAAGCTCATTGCTCAACATAACAAGAAGATAGATATCAAGCTCATTTATGCGCAGCTAAACCAGGTCTTAGATCGAGAGATGAATGAAAAATTATTTGGTAAAAATATTTTTACTATT